>NZ_RZSW01000408.1:0-5870 GCF_003997375.1 Mesorhizobium sp. M5C.F.Ca.IN.020.29.1.1
GGCTTCTGCCAGTCCGGCATCGGCGAACACGTCGGTGCGGTAGTTGAAGTTGTGCGCGTCGCCGTCGACGGTGACGCGGTACTGCTTGCCGTCCCAGGTGCCGACCGGCGGCTTCAGATAGGCCACCAAGTCGTCCATATCGATTTGTTTCTTGACCCAATCAGGCATTTCCGAGGTCAGGCCCTTGCCGCAGACATCGCCCTCGAACGGTGCGCCCATCTCGACTATATCAAAGTCGATGGTGTTGGTTGCGATCGCTTGTTGCAGACGCGGATTGTAGTCGGCCTGCGCCAGGTCGATCCAGTTGATCTTGGCGCCGGTATAGGCCTCCCACGGCTTCAGGAAGCCGCGGAACAGCACATTGTGCAGGTTCTGGTTGTTGAGTCCCATGAAACTGAGCTCAACGCCGGCGAACTCGCCCTCCTTGACATTGGCCTTGGTCGCCTCCAGGCAGAGCTCGCCGACCTGCTGAAAGTCGGCATCGGTCGGCTGGCCCTTGCCGACACCGGGGATTTGCAGGATCTGCGCCCGCAATTCGCTTGCGGCGGAAGCCGGGCGCGTCAGCGCGCCAAGCCCGGCGCCGGATGCCGCGGCGATCGCGGCCATGCTGGCCGCGCCCTTGAGGACATCGCGGCGAGTGGCTCCCGCGCGCATAAATTGGTTGTAAAGGCTGACTTTCATTTCGTTCCTCCCAGAATCTCAATTGTGATTGTTTCGGGTGTTTGGAGCGCTGGACGTGTTCCCCAACAACAGCGACTCCTAGAAATAGGGCCCAAGTTTTCCTCCCGCGACACTTCGATTTCCGTGGTCCGAACTAGTGTGCCGGCGCGCCCGGAACAGGGTCATAATCCGAGCCCTTTCACTATTCTCACAACCAAGTGCCGTGTCAACGAGGATGGGTTTTTTATCTATAAAAGACTGACTTGCCCTCGCCGTTTGCGTTGTTTAGCTTCACCGCAACGAAAGGGGGGCCCATGGCTCAAGTCGCGATCAGCAATGTGGCCAAGGCGTTCGGAACCGTCAAGGTCCTGCACGATGTCAGCGTTGACATCGCCGACGGGCAGTTCGTGGTGCTGGTCGGTCCTTCCGGGTGCGGCAAGTCCACGCTGCTCAGGATGGTGGCGGGGCTGGAGACCGTTTCAGGCGGCACAATCGCCATCGGCGACCGTGTCGTCAATCATCTGCCGCCGGCCAAGCGCGACATCGCCATGGTGTTCCAGAATTACGCACTCTATCCGCACAAGACGGTCGAGCAGAACATGGCCTTTGCGCTGAAGCTGCGGAAGACCGATCCGGCTGTGGTCGCCGAGCGGGTCAAGCGCGCCGCCGATATCCTCGACCTCAATCCCTATCTCAAGCGCTATCCGCGCCAGCTCTCGGGCGGGCAGCGCCAGCGCGTCGCCATGGGCCGCGCCATCGTGCGCAACCCGCAGGTGTTCCTGTTCGACGAGCCGCTCTCCAATCTCGACGCGAAGCTGCGCGTGCAGATGCGCACCGAGATCAAGGAACTGCACCAGCGGCTGAAGACCACCACCATCTATGTCACGCACGACCAGATCGAAGCCATGACCATGGCCGACAAGATCGTCGTGATGCGCGACGGCCGCATTGAGCAGGTCGGCGCGCCGCTGGAACTGTTCGACCGGCCGGCCAATCTGTTCGTCGCCGGCTTCATCGGCTCGCCGTCGATGAACCTGCTCAAAGGCGTGGTGCGCATGGGCGACAAGCCTGTCGTCGAGATCGCCGGGACGCCGTTCCCTATCGCCGCGAACAGCGCCGTGGAGGATGGGCGCAATGTTGTCTACGGCGTCCGGCCCGAGCATCTCGAGATTCACCCCGACGGCGTGCCGGCAAAGATTTCCGTGGTTGAGCCGACCGGTTCCGAAACGCTGGTGTTTCTGCGTTTCGGCGAGGGCGAGATGGTGGCGCTGTTCCGTGAGCGCCACGACTTCAAGCCGGGCGACACGCTTCACTTGAAACCACGGCTGGACCAGGTCCACCTCTTCGACGCAGAGACCGGCCGTCGTCTATAACACTGAATTTGCGCATGATCTTATCCGAAACCGACATCACTTTTCGGGATCACGCGCTAGGTTTCACATCAAAAAGCCCGTTCGGGAGGAATGCCATGCTCAAAGGGATCAATCCGCTGCTCAATGCCGATGTGCTCCAGGCGCTTCGGGCGATGGGCCACGGCGACGATTTGATCATCGCCGACACCAATTTCCCCTCCGATTCGGTGGCGCGCCAGACCGTCTTCGGCCGACTGCTGCGCATCGATGCGCCGGCCGCGGACGTGGTCAAGGCGGTGCTGTCGCTCTATCCGCTGGACAGTTTCGTCGACGATGCGGCCGCCCGCATGGAGATCGTCGGCAAGCCGGACGAGATTCCCGCAGTGCAGCAAGAAGTGCAAAAAGAGATCGATGCTGCTGAGGGCAAGGCCTGGCCTATGATCTCGGTCGAACGCTACGCCTTCTACGAACGTGCCAAAAAGGCCTATTGCGTCATCCAGACCGGCGAGCGCCGCTTCTATGGCTGTTTCGCCTTCCGCAAGGGCGTCGTTCCGCCGGATGCGGAGTAGGGAGATGCCAGGCAAGCCTGTCGTCATACTGGGCGTCTTCGTCGCCGACACTGCCTACCGCGCCGCCCGCCAGCCGCGCATGGGCGAGACGCTCCTTGGAACTTCCTTCACGCTTGGCCCCGGCGGCAAGGGCTCCAACCAGGCGGTTGCGGCCGGCCGTCTCGGTGCCGACATCACTTTCCTGACGCGCCTCGGCGTCGATCCCTTTGCCGATATGGCTAGGCAGACCTGGGCGCAGGCCGGGGTGAAGAGCGCCGTCATCGACACGCCGGAGAGTTATACGGGTGCGGCCTATATCTTCGTCGAGGAGACCACCGGCAACAACGCCATCATCGTCAGTCCGGGTGCGGCCATGCTGATTTCGCCCGACGACATCGAGGCTAACGCCGGCCTGATCCGCTCGGCGGGCGTCTTCGTCACCCAGCTCGAGCAGCCGATCGAGGCGGCGATGCGGGCGCTGGAGATCGCGCGCGGGGCAGGCGTGACGACCATCCTCAACCCGGCGCCGGCGGCAAAGCTTCCTGACCGCATCTATACGCTCTGCGACTATGTCACGCCGAACGAGACCGAGGCCGAGGAACTGACCGGTATCAAAGTGTCTTCCATCGACGACGCCCGCCGCGCCGCCGACAGCCTGCTCGAAAAGGGCGTCGGCGCGGTCATTGTAACACTCGGCGACAAAGGCGCGCTGTTGCAAACGGCCAGCCGCTCCGACTATGTCGGCGCGATCAATGCCGGCGCTGTGGTCGAGACCACCGGAGCAGGCGACGCCTTCAATGGCGGCTTGGCCGCAGCACTTGCGAGAGAGGTGGAACCGCTGCAAGCGGTCCGCTTCGCCTGCGCCGTCGCCGGCATTTCGGTCACCCGGCCCGGCACGGCGCCGTCGATGCCGACGCTACAAGAGGTCGAGGCATTGCTCGCCAAGGGGTGAGGCCGCCCAGCCTCGCCGGCGCTCTCGACTTCAGTCCGTTCCGACCACGGTGACATATTAGCCACAGTTAATATGAATCGGCAAACCTATCTTGCGTCATTGGCATAGGTGTCCCGTAATGGATCACTGGGTCTGGCGCCGCAATTGCACGGTCAGCAATGCCGGGGGGCACCTTGACCTGGCAATCGGGGGTAATCTGGGGGGGCCGCCGCTTCGCAAATGGAGCGGCGGGCCTTTTTGGCACACCGTCGTGAGCGCGGCACCGCCGGAATTCAAAGGCAGCGTTTTCACGCCTGGATTTCTTATGCGGCCGGAGCCGGCGGCAGTTCGAACAGGTTGGCGCCATTCTCCTGGCCTCGCTCAACATAGCCGATTATCCGAAACCATTTTGCGACGTCCGGTCTCTGGAGCCAGCTGCGCGAATGAATCGGGAGATTGCCGGCGAGCGCCTGGATATGGCGGATGTGCCGCTTGCAGAAGCGAACGGTCGCGGCACTGAAGAAATCCTCCTGTGCGGCGAACAGCGTATCAGCAGCGTCGCTATGCTCGTGCCACGCGATGATCGCCACGGTCTTTTCCCCCTGGACAAGCGCGTGAGCACGGCCTTCTTTCAAGTTCATCATCAGATTGTCGTAGGCGATCTTGCTGTCCTTGCCGGCCGCGGCGTATTCGTCCGATATCCGCTTGGACAGATCACGGAAAAGAGCTTCCAGATCTCCAACCGTCGCTGCGCGTGCTCTCATTTCGCCTCCTAGCGCCCCAGCAGGCAGTTTGCCCTAAGGATAGAGGATCACCAAGCAAATCAAATCCGTCATCCGCCCAACGCGAGCAAAGACGTTTCGCGGGCGAAGCCGCCGTGATGTGCTCAGGTCACGTGATTTTGCCGATAGGCGCGGGAAATGCGTCTGGTGCGTGAGTCGCGCAGGTAATCGCCGTCCGCCCGCTCTAGTGGCGATGGTAAGCCAGAACTGCGCTGCCTCGAGGCGACTTGCTGCGATGGGATAGAGTGAATCCAGCACCCTCGATCAAAGACTGAAGGCGGATGTCGTCTTCGTCGGGAACTCGCGCCACAATCGTCTGAGTGCGGTTAATGATGTCGATGAAGATGCGATCGGCCTCCTCCTGACCCAGCCCCCTGCGAACATGCTGGTACACAGCGAGAAGAAGAACGATATCGTAACGGTCATTTAGAACAGATTGAAGCTTTCGACTCCCAAGACTCATGGTGTCAAATCGACTTTCTACGTTCGATCCTAGAAAGATAGAACGCGCCACGCGGGTGTGTGGCTTCAGAACGTCAATGCCGTGGATGTAGGCCGGTCTGCGTTTGGCGATTTCATAAGCGACGATGCCCATATTGCAGCCAACATCAAGGATCGTCTTACCGGAGTAGTTTACCCCGCATGAAAATAATCCATCGAGCCGATCGTCCCACGTTCCTGCGCTATATTTCTTGTGCGATTTCCAAAAAGGCACGACTATCCTTCCGTGTCCTGGACCAAGTCGAATTTTATCTGCGCCCTCGTGCATTTTCCGGCAAAGTCCAACGGCACGTCTGTCGGACCGTTAAGCAATTTCCATGGAAAATGGTGCCCAGAGGCGGAATCAAAGCGAAGGAAATCTGGCTTTGTTTCCAAATAGTTGGGACCCACGCAAGAGCAGGGATAGCCAACAAAAATACCAACAAAATATTTCTGTGGATTGGTTCGGTTCCCGGATATCGCGCTATTCGCTCAATGCCATTGCAACTTAACCTTATCTCAGAAGCGGAGCGTTGAGCAAGTCGCAGGTCCGCTGCCTCCAATTTTCCGATATCTGATCGCGGCGGTTGACGGCGCCAGGATATCGCCCGGTGATGCGGTGCCCCACAGAGCCGATCCGGCCCAGCTTCTTGATATCGAGATGGATGAGCTCACCGGGATGCTCGCGCTCATAGCGGCGCACCGGCTCGGCCGGTTCCAGGTCTTTCAGCCGCGACAGGCCGGCGCGTGCCAGCACCCGGCTCACCGTCGCCTCGGACACGCCGGTTTGCATGGCGATGTGCTTGCCGGTCAGGCGCTGCCGGCGCAGCGCTGCGATCGCGTCCGCCACCGCCGCTTCGGTTTGCTTCGGGCTTGTCTTCGGCCGCGAGGAACGGTCGATCATGCCGGCGCTTCCCTCGGCCCGAAAGCGCTCCACCCAGCGCGCCACCACCTTCGCCGTCACTCCGTATGTCCGCGCCGCATCGGCTTTGGAAAGACGGCCTTCAACAACGTCGCGGGCCATCTCCTCTCGACGCAGCGGCGTCAGACGGGCATTCTTGTGGATGTTCATTCGGTCCTCCGAGAATCACTGAAGCTTCGACAACCTCAGCTTTAT
>NZ_RZSW01000409.1:0-5826 GCF_003997375.1 Mesorhizobium sp. M5C.F.Ca.IN.020.29.1.1
GTTCTGGGGGGCGCTGGCGCGCGAAATCGCCCAGAGAATTGGTGATGCATCCTCCACGGCGGAGCGGATGCGGGCGATGCAAGCGGCGCTCTCCCGGCTTGCGCCCGATGTCAAGCCGCCGCCTCCGGACATGGGATTTGCCTTCAACGCGCTGAAAACGGAATCCGCCGGTCCGGGCATGGCGGTGATCCTCGATCGGCTCGACGTCAGCCCGCGAACACTTCGCCGCCGCTGCCAGGAGGCTTTCGGCTATGGTCCGAAGACGCTCGACCGCATTCTCCGCTTCCAGCGGTTTTTGAACCTGGCGCGGCAGTCCGCCGAGCCGCGCCTTGTCGATCTTGCGTTCGAGGCGGGCTATTCGGACCAGGCGCATCTCACGCGCGAGGTGCGGCGCCTGTCGGGGTTCTCGCCCGCGACGGTTCTGCGACAGCTCGGCGCCTGAACTGGCCGTTTCGTTCAATACGCCACCGCCGACTCCCCCTAGTCTGCCTTCGTTGAAAGGAGGCAGATATGACGATCTACAAATCCCGCATCATCACCGCGTCCATCGACCGGGACTGGCGCGAAGTCTACGACTTCGCCTCCATCCCGGAGAATTTCCAGCGCTGGGCGGCAGGCCTTGGCCGGCGCTTCGAAAGATCGGGCGAAGAATGGACTGCGGAGGACCCCGAGGGCCGGCCCATCCGCATCCGCTTCTCCCGGCCCAATGAATTCGGTGTCCTCGATCACATCGTCTTCGCCGAGGGCAAGGAAACCCGCAATGCGGTGCGCGTGGTACCCAACGGGACCGGCGCGGAGGTCATGTTCGTGCTCTTAAGGAAGCCGGACATGACGGAGGAGATATTCGCTGCCGACGCCGCCGCGGTAGAGCGCGACCTCAACACCCTGAAGGCAATGCTCGAACGCTGAGCTTCCCAAGATTCACGAAAGGAGAAGATCATGGCCAAATCCAGCAACGACAAGCGCATCGACTATGTCGAGTTTTCCGTCGGTGACATCGCGCGCTCGCGCGACTTCTATGGCAAGGCCTTCGGCTGGTCCTTTAAGGACTACGGGCCGAGCTATTGCGAGTTCAACGACGGCCGCCTGACCGGCGGCTTCGCCCTCGGTGGCCAGAGCAAGGCGGCAGGCGGGCCGCTGGTGATCCTCTATGCCGACGACCTTGACGAGACCCAGCGCCACGTCGAGGAGGCCGGTGGGAAGATCGTCAAGCCCGCCTATTCCTTCCCCGGCGGCCGCCGCTTTCACTTTTCCGACCCGGACGGCTACGAGCTGGCCGTGTGGTCGGGCAAGTGAGAAAGCGGAAGGGGGCGCCGAGCCGAGCCCGGCGCCTCTTTCGAGTGGTTTTGGGCGGGCCGTCGGGCTTAATGCCGCTCTTGGCGCCAGGAGCGGATAGTGAATACTGACCGGGCGAGCTTCCAAGGATTTGATTGCGCGGCTGGTATCTCTGTGCTGACCCACCTTAGAGATGCCAGCGCTGCTGTTGTAACAAAATTATTGTCCGATGGCGTAGCTCGCATCGTATAAGGCTGGCCTGAGGACCATCGCATACCGCACGAAGCATGACGGAACCGACACGAACGACAGTACGGCAAAGGCTGTATGCTTTTTTGATTGCAGGCCTGGGCGGGCTGGCCGCATCGGCAATCTCGTTTTCGATGACGCTCTACGAAGCTGCCCATCCGCCAAAGGTGCTGGTTGTGCAGGCAGGCCAGCAGATCGATACCGGTCGCTGGTTTGTGACCTTGCGAACGGCACGTGTCGGAACAGTGCCGCCGACAGGCGTTCCTCCGTCGCGGCCGGTGCAGCTTCTGATGGTGGATCTGGACGTGGTGAACCGTTCCGCCACTCCAAACAACGTGCTCTATCGCACCGTGACGCTTAGCGCGCCGGCGCAAAAGCTGCCGATGCCAACGGTTTATCTCGATCGCGACAAGTATCTGGCGGGATATTTCAATCCCAACATGCCGGAACGCCTGACCATGGCCTGGGAGTGGCCGGCCGGTGTGTCCGTGCCGGACAAGGTGACGATCACCGTTACCGGCCAAATCTACAAGCTGCGCGACAATCTCTACGGCGCAAGCGGGTGGTACGACCGAGATCCCGTTGCGACGGTCGATCTGCCGGTGGAAAAGGCGCTATGATGCGCATGGTGCGTTCGGTGCTTGCGCTGCTGTTCGCTGCCGCCGTGCTCTACGGCATGCAGCATACGCGTCCGCTCTACAGCGACATTACATCGCCGATAGTCTCTTCGGGCGGCATGAACAAGCGTGTCCAGGCTAGCGCGTTCGCGCTTTCGCTGGACAGCGCCAGGGTCGCCCGTGTCCTCAACGTCGAGACCTTCGGGAAGTCAAAGACCTACACGAGTTCCGGCGTATGGGTTGTGGTCGAAGGCGAGGCGGAGGCGAAATTCGAGACCTTGCGTCTCACATCGGGTGAGTGGCTGAGCGGCAGCGGCATCCGTTATGTCCTGACCGACCGGCTGCCGGCGACGATCGAAATGATGCCGGGCGATGCCTATCAGCCCGGCCTGCCACGCCGCGTCCTTCTGGCGTTCGAAGTGCCGGAAGAAGCCGTCGCCGGCGGGACCGTAGTGGTCGCACGCACAAAATTGCTGCCGCTCGACGATGAGATCCGCATCACCACGGATGTTTCCGGCAAAGACATCGAGCCCGCAATCACTATCCGCCGCAACGAAGAAAGGCCGCCATGGACAGTTCTCCCGCAAAGGTGATGTCAACGCGGCGAGGTTATCGGCTGAGCATGACGGCGCTGGTGGTTGCGCTGCCTGCAGCGCTAGTCGTGCAGACGTGGGGAAGCATCAAGGACTGGCGCTCCCAATTTTTGCGCCAGCCGCTATCTGCGACCTTGGGGCAACCGATCGACTATGCCGGCGCAAGCTGGACCGTGACGCGCATCACCAGACTGGCAGGCAGTGAGGGAAACGCCGTCGTCCTCGCCGAATTCGAAGCTCTCGCAGCTGACCCGAAGGCGCTCGGCGCCGTTCCATGCAAGGTGCGGCTTTCCGACGGAAGCGGTCGCGAATGGCAGCCAACCCTATTTGCCGATCCGATGGTCAGGAAGCAATATCCGGAGGCCCAGCAACGGTCCCTGTGTGGCGGCATGGCGTTCGCGGCGGCCGAGCCCGGCAAGCCGGCACGGATGACTGCCAGCTTTTCGATTCCGCCTGCGGCGAGCAGCCTCACGCTATCGATTGGCCTCTACTCGGCGCTACCGAATCATCTCAGCGTCAGCGAGCCGCGGACCTGACGCCACGACTGCAGTCTCGAGCACGGCTGCAAGCAGCGCGACTCGGACTGCGTCGAGCAGGATTCCTCCTTCGAGTTCGCTTGGGCTGCCGATGAACAGGCTGATGGTGTCGGCGAAGATCTGCCAAGTTGCGAGGTCATGCGCTCCGATCAGTCTTGTCAGGCCATACCACATCCAGGCGCCGATCCAGGAGATGGCCTGATAGGCGATGACGAAGGTGACAAGCGTCGCAAGGCCGGCACTGAGCGTCAGCTTGAGACAAGTCCAGACCGGCGAATAGCGGCTGCGGTAGCCGCCAACGAAGTGCGTCGCGAAATCCTTCAGCCACTTTTGCCATGAGGTCGTGCGCGATAGCGCAGGACCGGGAGCGGCCGGCGCGGAAAGCTCATAGCCGTTGATGATCGCCGCCATCACCAGCCAGACAATCGGCAGCAACGCGAAAAAGAACAGATTCTGAAGCTGCTCTCCGAAGGGAAGCGGCCGGAATTCCACCGGAACGAACTGGCCGGCGGCAGCCGCCGAAGTTACCGGCGCAAACAAATCGAGGCTGAGCTGCTGCAGCGCCGCGCCTGCGCCAAGCCAGCGGATGAACTGGTCTTTCCATACGTCGAGCGCGTAGAGACCGATGAAGACCCAAGTTGCGTCCGTCGCCACGATCAGCAGCCGCCAGTAGGGGTGAGAGGCGCGCGCATTCAGTCGCTTGGCGGCAAAACGCACCAGCCAGCAAATGACGATCGACAGTACCACGCCGCTTGACTGAAGAATGGCGAAGATGTCGACGCTCTTGCCGAGCTCGGCTTGGGCCAGCGCCATGCGCGAATATTCGCGAACCGTATCGCCAAGAAAGCCCCAGGCGGCATAATAGGCGAAGAAAGGCAGGATCGCAGCGGCGGTAATCGCCAGGATCGGCTCGCGTTTTGTTTCGTCCGCTCCTTTTGCTTGTTGCCTCAGTCCCGCCACCGCCGGCATATGCGGCCGGAGCACCACGAACATCATGACCAGCACCGTCAGCTTGGCGAGAATCACCAGCGACAGCATGACCATTCCGCCCAGCGGGAATTGGAGGCCGATCGTGACGGCGCCCTGTAGCAGCAGATCATGAGCGATCACACCGAGGCAGCCGACCAGCAATAGCTGCGGCCAGCACTGGACAAGCAACCGCGTGGTTACTGCAAGAGGCCGGTATATGTCGTCAATCGTCGTGGTCATCGCGTCGGGTGACTTTTGTGCTCCGGTCCGGACTTAAGATGTTGTTCGTCAGACGATCCCCCAAATCCAAAAGGAGGGGTTGCATTGGCGGAGGGAGGACCTGAAATCCAACCTTCTCCACGGATCTGCGATCACCTTCGCAGTTCGGGTGTTCGGCTGATGCTGTTCATTTGACCTGTTCAATCTGCGGACCTGGGTCGACTGGCGGAGCCGGCGTGCAATCTAGCCCCTTGCATTCCTCGACAGGGCTATCTGCTGTCGGAAGGCAGTTTCGGCCGTCGCAATGAACTGCCGGCTCCGGCGCTTCTTCGTGGTTAGGCGGATCAAGCTCATCCTCAGCGCATCCTACTAATCACATCGCTCCGGCATTAGTTCCGAGGCAGATAGCCTCCTCGTAGGATTTTGGGAGTACTGGTTTGCTCGCGCCAATGTCGCGTAGATAGCGCGAACTTGAGGGAGCTACCAGTCCTCCTAGGTCCGCTCGCCGAACTCTGCGCCGTTTCCGGGCTTCGGACGACGATCGTCGGGTGGAATCTGGATGACCTCCGCCTCTGTGCGGCCAAACTCCCGGCCGATTTGAAATGCCGCATACAGCGCGCCAAGACCGATTAGGAATCGAAGCATTTGAGATCTCCTTCGGGCGGTAGAACTACACGGCCGGCAGTCAGTTCCACAGGGGCGGAACCACAACGTTCAACATTCGTTGCCACTGACCGTGGGCCAAGGAGGACGCCACAGATGGCGAACAAGAGGACGAGCGACACGAGCCGAGTTAAGAAGGGTGCAGAACTTGAAGTTGAGCACCTGGCGGAGATGACAGACGTAACGCCCAGACAGGCACGGGCATTGCTTCGCAAGCACGGCGCGGACTGGCAGCGGCTGAGGGACGAAGCTGAAGATTTGAAGAAAGACGATTAGTCGGGTCGATCTCCGGCCGGCGCGATTCAGGCGTAGCCTCGCCTGACTGGGGATCTACTTTCGCACAAGCCAGTCCAGCGCGTCTGAGTCGACATGCTCGTGGTCGGTCCACTTCCTCACGAGTATGGCTGACGAACAGCATAGAGCGCTGCTCCGGGAAGCCAAGGCCCAAGCTGCAAAGCGGCAGGGGTTGTCAGATAATCGCCGCCCGGTGAACTAAGGCGTCTCGCCCGCCGTGCCGAAAGGTGGCGGATTTTCGCTATAACGGAGGCACAAGTACCCAATAGCACCTCTCTTGACGGTTCTTTCAAATTGATTCGGAATTTTTTGCTACCCGTAAGTCACGATCGTAAACAAATTCCGGGTAAGCAAATTCAAAAACTCTCTGAGTTCGTTGTCGCCAAAGTAGCAGGCTATGAAACTGCTGCT
>NZ_RZSW01000040.1:0-22352 GCF_003997375.1 Mesorhizobium sp. M5C.F.Ca.IN.020.29.1.1
CAATATGGAACGCGCATTCCTTTGCTGAAAAGTAGCCTGTCAGGCCTTGGGCTTGCGGCCAGCTTCGCGCCGCTTCTCGCCAACCGCAACGGTCAGCGCCATGGCCAGCGCCATCGTCGCTGACAACGAGCGGAAGCCGGCGAAATCGGCCTCGGCGACCTCGAACCAGACCTTGGCGAACTGGGCGAGCGGCGAAAAGGAACTGTCTGTGATCGCCACGATCGGAACGCCTTGCTCGGAAATGACGCGCGCCTCGTCGATGGCCGCCGGGGCATAGGGTGAGAAACTGATGGCGATGACGGCATCCCTGGGCGAGGCAAAGCTGATCATCTCGGCGTTGAGGCCGGCGGCCGATTCGATCAGCTGGTTGCGGATCTTGAGCTTGCCCAGCGCATAGGCGATGTAGGAGGCGACCGGATACGAGCGGCGCTTGGCCAGCACATAGATGGTCTCCGCCTTTGCCAGCAAGGCGATCGCATCTTCGAAATGGTCTTCGTTCAACCTGCCTGAAACATCGTTGAGCGAGGTGCTGGCCGCGGCGACGAAGCCGTCGAAGATCGCCCGGTGACCGGCGCCTTCCTCGGCCTTGGCGCGCAATGCCGCCAGTCTTTCGTCATAGGACGAATTGCGCTCACGCAGGCGCTCGCGAAACACCAGCTGCAGACTGGTGAAGCCGTCGAAGCCGAGCTGCTGGGCGAAACGGATCAAGGTCGAAGGCTGGACGCCGGCCGAAGCGGCGATGCTGGCGGCCGTGCCGAAGGCAATGTCGTCAGGATTGTCGAGCGCATAGGCGGCGATCTGCGCGATACGCTTGGGCAGGCTATGGCGCCGTTCCAGGATCGTCGTCCGCAGCGTCTCGAAATCGCGGGGCACCCGTTCGTCCATCGTCGCTCCGCCCAGGCTCGTCAGTCGATGCCGTGTGTGCCCCATCATAGCGAGCCTGTGCAAGAAGGCCATAAAAAATGAGGCATGCGTTCCATTTCTGGATAAAATGGACTAATTCATCCACACAATCTTTCTGGCGACGGAGACAAGGGAAATGGTCGGAGTCGGTCTTATCGGCACGGGCTTCATGGGCAAGTGTCACGCCATCGCCTGGAACGCGGTCGGCACCGCCTTTTCCGACGTGGCCAAGCCAAGGCTGGTCCATCTCGGCGAGGTCAATGAGGATCTTGCCAAACGTCGTGCCAGCGAATTCGGCTTCGCCAGGGCCTCCGGCGACTGGCGTGCCGTCGTCGATGATCCGGATATCGATATCGTCTCGCTGACCACGCCCAACCAGTTCCACCCGGAAATGGCCATCGCCATCCTCGAAGCCGGCAAGCATCTGTGGTGCGAAAAGCCGATGGCGCCGAGTTTTGCCGAGGCGCAAGCCATGGCGGCGGCGGCGCAAAAGTCCGGCAAGGTGGCCGCTCTCGGCTACAACTACATCCAGAACCCGGCCATCCGTCATATCGGTGCGCTGCTCGACGAAAAAATCATCGGCGAGGTCAACCATCTGCGCGTCGAGATGGATGAGGATTTCATGGCCGACCCGGAGGCGCTGTTCTTCTGGAAGCACGAGGCGGCGTCCGGTTACGGCGCGCTCGACGATTTCGCCGTGCATCCGCTGTCGCTGGTCGCCGTGCTGTTCGGCCGCGTCGCCCGCGTGATGTGCGATATGGCAAAACCCTATGCCGATCGCCGCGTTGCGTCGGGCGGGCGCCGCGCGGTCGAGACCTACGACATCGCCAACGTGCTGATGCATCTCGAAAACGGCATTGCCGGCACGCTGCTGGTCAATCGTTCGGCCTGGGGCCGCAAGGGCCGGATCGCCATCCAGATCTTCGGCTCGAAGGGCTCGATCCTGTACGACCAGGAGCGGATGAACGAGTTCCAGCTCTACCTCACATCAGACCGGCCGACCGAGCAAGGCTATCGCACTATCCTGGTGGCGCCGCATCACAAGCCCTACGACGCCTTCCTGCCGGCACCCGGCCACGGTCTCGGCTTCAACGACCTCAAGATCATCGAATGCCGGGAACTTTTGGCGCGGCTTGCCGGCAAGCCGGCGCGCATCATCGATTTCGACGAAGGACTTGAAATCGAGCGCACCGTGCATGCGATGGCGCGCTCGTTCGAGGAAAAGCGCTGGATGGATGTTAGATAGCTCAACCTGGAAGCCGGCGACGCATCAGTTGCCGGCGGTTGTGGCGTTGATCTCCCACCCGTCCACCCAGAGCTGCCGCAGATCATCGCCTTCGCCCTTGAACCATAGGCCTGTCGGCTGGCAGTCATCGATGCGGTCGCTGCGGAAATTGCGGATGGCCTGGCGGAGTTCGCACCATGCGACGATGTTGGCGGTTTCGGCATAGTAGATGAGGGCGATCGGGCGGATGATGCGTTCGGTCGCCCGGCCCGCTTCATCGCAATAGGAGAGGTCGAGCTTTTCCTCGTCGCGGATGGCGCGGCGAACCAGCGCCAGATCGACCGCCGAGGCCGAAGGTGCTGCGAATCCCCAGGCATGCAGGGCGTTGGCATCGAGCGTCTGGCGCAAAGGCGGCGGCACCGCGCCGGCGATCTTGGCGCTGACGCGCTTGGCCGCCTGCTTCAGCTCGCTGTCGCCGGTGCGCTCCAGCAACGCCAGCGACAACACGATCGCCTCCATCTCCTCGATCGAAAAAATCAGCGGCGGCAGGTCGAAGCCGGGGCGCAGGATATAGCCAATGCCGCGGCCGCCTTGGATCGGCACACGCATCGCCTGCAAAGCGGCAATATCGCGATAGACCGAGCGCATCGTCACTTCCAGACGCTCGGCAATCATTGCCGCGGTCACCGGCTTTCTGGCTAGCCGCAGGATCTGGATGATCTCGAATAGACGCGACGCCTTGCGCAATTCACTCAAACCTCGAAGGCAACTGACAACACCCCGTCAGTTGGGATCACCTATAGGGCGGCCTATCGGTTTGAAAATCAACAGGGTCCGCTGCGGCTTTGCGGCGCCAGACGGCAGGCAACTGGCATGAGCTACACGGAAAACCTCTGGCTGTTCTTCATTCTCCTGTTCGGCATTATCGCCGTGCCGGGCATGGACATGCTGTTCGTGCTTGCCAATGCGCTGACCGGCGGACGCGACAGAGGATTGGCGGCGACCGGCGGCATCATGCTGGGCGGCATGGTGCATACGCTGAACGGCGCGGTCGGCGTCGGCCTGCTGATGCATTTCGTGCCGATCCTGTTCAAGCCGCTCCTGATCGCCGGCGCCGCCTATATGGCCTTCATCGGCATTACTCTGATGCGCAGCTCCATCACCGTCGGCGATAACGCGCCCGCCGGCAGCCGCACTGCCTGGAAGGCGTTTCGCCAAGGGCTGGTGACCTGCCTGATCAATCCGAAGGCGTATCTTTTCGTCCTTGCCGTCTATCCGCAGTTCTTGAAGCCCGCCTACGGTCCGATCTGGATGCAGGCAACCGTCATGGGGTTGCTGACGGTCCTCACCCAGGCCGCCATCTATGGCGGGCTTGCGATCACCGCCGGCCGCAGCCGTAACCTGCTGGTCGCCAATCCGCAGGCGACCGTTCTTGCCGGCCGGGCGGCTGGGCTGTTGCTGTTCGCCGTCTCGGTGTTCACTGTCTGGGAAGGACTCAGCGCGGCGTGATCCGCCGGGGAACGCCGCGCTGCCGTGTTTCAGCACCCTTGCCACAAGAGGAGCGCGTCAGGCGGCTCCCGGACGGCTCGATATCATTGCGCGTCGCGCTGACCGGCGCCGCTCGACGGCGTCGGCAAGGCCGTGCAGCACCGTCTCGGTGGTTGCCCAGTCAATGCAGCCATCGGTGATGCTCTGGCCATAGACCAGCGGCTTGTTGGGCATGACCTCCTGCCGGCCGGCGACGAGGTTGCTCTCGATCATGACGCCGATGATGCGCGCGTCGCCTGCTGCGACCTGGCCCGCCACGTCAGCCGCCACCGTCGGCTGGTTCTCAGGCTTCTTGTTGCTGTTGGCGTGGCTGACATCGATCATCAGCCGAGGTGCTACCCCGACCCGACCGAGCTCCGCGCAGGCGGCAGCTATGCTCGTTGCGTCATAGTTCGGCACAATGCCGCCGCGCAGGATGACGTGGCAGTCCTCGTTGCCGGTGGTCGTCGCGATGGCGCTGCGCCCGCCCTTCGTCACCGCCATGAAATGATGCGGCTGGGCGGCGGATTTCACCGCCTCGGCGGCGATCCGCAAATTGCCGTCGGTGCCGTTCTTGAAGCCAACAGGGCAGGACAGGCCGGATGCGAGTTCCCGATGGATCTGGCTCTCTGTCGTGCGCGCGCCGATCGCCCCCCAGGCAACGAGGTCGGCAATATATTGCGGAGTGGTCATGTCGAGGAATTCGGTCGCCGCCGGAAGGCCGAGATTGTTGACGGCGGAGAGCACGTTGCGGGCCAGCCTCAGTCCCTTGTCGATATTGAAGCTGCCGTCCAGGTCGGGATCGTTGATCAGGCCCTTCCAGCCGATCGTCGTGCGCGGCTTCTCGAAATACACGCGCATCACGACCTCCAGCCGGCCCGACAGGCTCTCTCGAAGCGTCGCCAGACGGCTGGCATAGTCTACGGCAGCGTCCGGATCGTGGATCGAGCAGGGGCCGACGACGACGATCAGCCGATCATCGGCGCCGGTCAGCACGGCGTGGATCGCGTTGCGTGAAGCGGTAACGGTCCGCGTGGCCGTCAGCGTGCGCGGTATCTCCCGCATCACCTGGTCCGGCGTACTCAATTCCCTTATTTCCTTGACCCGAAGATCGTCGGTGGTGGCCAACACGGCTTTCTGCTCCTGATTGGGAGACCTGCCGGCTGAAACAAAAAAGCCGCCCAGGTCTGGCGGCTGTTCGGATTTTGATGCTGCAATCTTCAGATCGAGCGCAATCCTCCCGCCGCCAGCGAGCTGCCGTAGCTAAAGTACCAGAACGAGGCGGTCAGGTGGATCATGCCAGCCCTATAGCCGAAGCCGGGGCGCTTGTCACGCCCTGATGCTATTCTGCGCCCGCTCCGGCAACGTTCTGGTCGTAATCGACCAGCGATCCGGTCATGACGCCCGACTGCGGGCTGACCATATAGCTGATCAGCCGGGCAAGCTGGTCCGGCTTCACCAACTGGCCCATCGGCTGCGCGGCCTCGGCCTTTTCCAGCCAGTCGTCGGGTGCCGCGTGCCATTTCTTCTGCACGATGTCCTCGCCCTCGGTGTCCATCCAGCCAGGCAGCACCGCGTTGCAGCGGATGCGATTGCTGCGATAGGCGTTGGCGACATTCTTGGTCAGCGTCATGAGAGCGCCCTTGCTCGACGAATAGGGCGTCAGGAACGACTGGCCGCAATGCGCCGACATCGACAGCACGTTGACAATCGAGCCAGGCGCCTTGCGGTCGAGCAGGTGCGCCACCAGAGCCTGCATCAGGAAGAAGGGGCCGCGCACATTGGTCTGGAAGATCTGGTCGAATGTTTCCTCGGAGGTCTCGACCAGTGATCCGCGGGCCGAGGTGGCGGCGGCGTTGACCAGCGCGTTGACGGTGCCGAAATGAGCGATCGCCGTTTCGACGGCCCGCCTGCAGTCGGCCACTTGGGCGACATCGGCGCTGATGAACATCGCGTCGACGCCCGACTTCTTGAGGGTGGCGACGGCCTTGTCGCCCTTCTCCTGCGAGCGTCCGATTAGCGCCAACGCCCGGCAGCCCTCATCGGACAGCGCCTCGGCGACGGCGAAGCCGATGCCTTGCGCGCCGCCGGTGACGATGGCGCGTGTTTCGGAATTGCGACCGGCGGAACCGTTCATCGCCTTGCTCCTGTGCTTGGTGTTGCTTCAGATGGTCTTGTCGAGGCGGACGGTCTTGCCGTCCCTGGCCGATTTTAGCGCCGCGTCCGCCAGCCGCAGCGCGACGAGCCCATCCTTGCCGCTCGGTGCGGCCTTGTTGCCTGATGTCGCCGCCGCGATGAAGGCGGCGATCTCGTTGGCATAGGCGTCGAGGTAGCGGGTCATGAAGAAGTCGTGCAGCGGCGGGCGCGTATAGCCTTTCTCATTGGCCAGTTCGATCGACACCGGCCGCTGGTTCTCGGCCGCGACCATGCCTTTCGAGCCATGCACCTCGATGCGCTGGTCGTAGCCATAGGTGGAGCGCCGCGAATTGGAGATGATGCACTGCTTGCCGGAGGCGGTTTCGAGGATGACGCTGACGCTGTCGAAATCGCCGGCCTCGCCGATTTGTCTGTCGACCAGCACCGAGGCATGGGCGCTGACCGCCACCGGCTCCTCGCCGAGCAGGAAGCGCGCCATGTCGAAATCATGGATGGTCATGTCGCGGAAGATGCCGCCCGAGCGGCCGATATAGTCGAGCGGCGGCGGGCCGGGATCGCGCGACGTGATGGTCACCATCTCGACGGTGCCGATGGCACCGTCGTCGATCGCCTTGCGCACGGCGGCGAAATGCGGATCGAAGCGGCGGTTGAAGCCGACCATCAAAGTGGCGCCGGCCTTGTCGACCACAGCCAAGCATTCTTCCACTCTGCCGGCGTCGAGGTCGATCGGCTTCTCGCAGAAGATCGCCTTGCCGGCCTTGGCGAACCGCTCAATCAGATCGGCATGGGTGTCGGTCGGCGTGCAGATGATGACCGCATCGATATCCCCGGCTTTTTCGATGGCCTCGATAGTGCGTACTTCCGCGCCATAGGCCGACGCCAGATCCGTCGCCGCCTTCTCGAAGGCATCGGCAACTGCGACCAGTCTGGCCTGCGGATTGGAACCGACGGCACGGGCGTGAACCTTGCCGATGCGGCCTGCACCGAGAAGAGCGAAGCGGAGAGACATGGGATTTCCTTTGAGGATTGTTCGAAATGGAAGTGCGTCTTTAATGCACCGTTCACGGCAAGGCGCAGTAGATTTTCTTATTGCGGTTGCTCGGCGACCGGCCGATGACCCGCCGCGCCGGCATTCGCCTTAGGCCGCAAGTTCTGCCTCCCCGGTCTTGGCGCCGGTGATGTAAGAGACAACGTCGTTGCCGTCGGTGTCCTGCTTGCGCAGATTGGCGACGATGCGGCCGCGTCGGAAGACGACGATGCGGTCGACCAGATCAAACACCTGGCGCATGTTGTGACTGATCAGGATCAGCGGCTCGCCATTGGCTTTCAGCGTGCGGATGATGTTTTCGACCTGCATCGTCTCCTGCACACCAAGTGCTGCCGTCGGCTCGTCCATGATGATGAGCTTGGACGCAAAAGTCGCGGTTCTGGCGATTGCCACGCACTGGCGCTGGCCGCCCGACATGTGGCGGATGGTGTTGGAAAGGTTGGGAATCTTGACCGCCGTGCGGATCAGCGCTGCCTCGGTCGCCTTACGCATGAACTTGCGATCGAGGATCGAGAACGGCCCGAGATTGAAAAGCACCTTTTCGCGGCCGAGAAACAGGTTCGACGGCACGTCGAGATCGTCGGCGAGCGCAAGGTTCTGGAACACCGTTTCGATGCCCGCCTCGCGCGCGGCGATCGGGCCGGCGAAGTTCACTTCCTTGCCGTCGAACCAGACCTTGCCGCTGGTGCGCTGCTCGACGGCCGTGATCTGGCGCACGAAGGTCGATTTGCCGGCGCCGTTGTCGCCCATGATGGCGACATGCTCGCCCTTGCGCAGTTCGAAGTTCGCGCCTTCGAGCGCATGCACGCCGCCATAGTATTTGGTCAGGTTTTCGGTCTTCAGGACGATGTCTGACATGATCAAGCCCTCATTGCCCGCAGGCGCTGGCGCCACTGATCGAGAACGACTGCGCCGATGATGATCACACCCTTGACCATCTCCTGGTAGTAGGCGTCGAGGCGCAGGAAGGTGAAGCCGGAGATGATGACGCCGAAGATCAGCGCACCGATCACCGTTCCGATGATCGAGCCGCGGCCGCCAGACAGCGAGACGCCGCCGATGACCGCCATGGCGATCGCGTCCAGTTCGTACATCACGCCCATGCCGGCCTGAGCGGTGAGGTTCTTGGAGCTCAGCACCACGGCAGCAAGCGAGGCGAGGATGCCGGCAATGACGAAGACGAGGATCTTGTGGTTCTGGACATTTATGCCGGACATGCGGGCGGCGTCCTCGTTGGAGCCGATGGCATAACAGTGCTTGCCGTACCTGGTGTATGACAGGATCAGCTGGAACAAAATCGCCAGCGATATGAAGATGATGACCGGCATCAGCCCCTTGCCGATGGCGGCGAAACTTTCGGTGGGAAACGAGATCGGCTGCCCCTTGGACCACCATTTGGCGACGCCGCGCGCGGTGACCATCATGCCAAGCGTGGCGATGAACGGCGGAATGCGGGTGTAGGCGACCAGCGTTCCGTTGATCAGGCCCGCCAGCAGGCCGCAGCCGATCGCGACAAGCACCGGCACGATCACCGGCAGGTCAGTCCAGCCCTGCTCGATGAACATCGCCTTGGGGTTAGGGTTGCCGTTGACCGTCGCCACCTGGGCGAAGCTCATGGCGATCATCGCCGTGGCGCCGACGACCGAACCCGAGGAAAGATCGATGCCGCCGGAAATGATCACTTGCGTCACACCGATGGCGATGATGCCGACGATCGATACCTGCAGGATGATGATCTGCAGGCGCGCCTCGTTGAAGATCGTATCGACATTGGCGCGGGTGTTGAACAGGAAGCTGTCGCCAAGAAAGACGCGGCCTATCAGCTCGAAGGCGCCGACGAGGATGATGAGCGCCAGGAAAACGTTGAATTCGGCAGGCCATGTGCGCTTCTTCGCATCATAGCTGAGTCCGCCGACGCCATGGGTTGTCTGTGCCAAATCTTGATCCTCCATCAGCCGTAGTCGCCCTCCCGCCGGCTGTTTCGGCGATAAGGGAAAGGAGGAGAGGCGCTTTTTTGTTTTTTCGACATCGGATTCTCAAATCGGTCCGATGCTCTGCCGCGCCGCTCCCTATCGAAAAACGGGTCCTCTGCCTCAGTTCTTCTGCAGGAACTTGTCGATGTTTGCCGGCGTGACCAGCTGGAAGGGGATGTAGACCTTCTGTTCAACCGCCTCGCCCTTGGAAAGCTTGAGCGCCGCGTCCAGCGCCCCGGCACCCTGGCCGGCCGCATCCTGGAATACGGTGACGTCGAGATCGCCCGCCTGCATCGCGGCAAGCGCGTCCTGAGTGGCGTCCACGCCGCCGACGACAACCGACTTCATATCGATGTTGGCAGCCTTCATGGCCTGGATCGCACCGATGGCGCTTTCGTCATTGTTGGCGATCACACCGTCGAACGGCTTGCCGGTCGACAGCCAGTTGGTCATCAGGTTCTGCGCTTCCTCGCGTTTCCAGTTCGACGTCTGCTTGTCGATGATCTTGATGAAGCTGCATTCCGGAGTGGCGATCACATCGTCAATGTCCTTGGTGCGCTGCACCGCGGCCTGGTTCGACAGCTCGCCCATGATCACGTAGACATTGGCCTCGGTCTTGCCGGCTTCCTTGAACAGGCGGCAGACTTCCTGGGTCTCGAGAGTGCCTGACTCAACCTCGTTCGAGGCGACGAAGGCCTGGTTGTCCGGCAGCGTGTCGACATTGACCGGCTCGCGGTTGACATAGACCAGCGGAACATTGGCCGCAGCGGCCGCGTCCGACATTGCCTGGGTGGCCGAGGTGTCGACCGGATTGACGATGATCGCGTCGACGCCCGAGGCGACAAAGTTCTTGATCTGGTCGAGCTGCTTGGCGACGTCGTTCTGCGCGTCCTCGACCTGCAACTCCACGCCGTCCATGCCCTTGGCCTGCTCGATCATGCCGTTGCGCAGCACCGTGAGAAAATTGTCGTCGAACAGCGCCATTGACACGCCGATTTTGGCAGCGAGGGCGGACGAGCTCATCAGCGCCAAGAATGCGGCGCCCAACAGCAGTTTCTTCATTTTATCTCTCCTCCACAGAATTGGTGTCCGGCTGCACCGATCTACCCGGAATCCCCGATCTCCAGGGGAATCTCTCCCGATTGCCATCTCCGTTCCCGATGGCGATTTCCGCGTTGGCTGGAACGCCAAGTCCTCTGCTTGAAACAGATGTTCCGGAACGAAAGAACCAAAATACCTATCTGGTGAAATATTTATTCCATTCCGCCTGCGGGCGTCAAGGAGATTCCGAAATCGGATGGCGGATTTTCGGGCAACGCGGCTGAGCGCCGGCAAATCTTCTGCAAGAATCCATCAGGCTGATGGTTCACATCATTGCCGATGCATCGTGGTGCCCGATCTGAACCTGGATGCATTGGCTGAGCCTAGATGTTTTGCCCGAATCTAGATGTTTTCCGGCAGATAGATGTCGAAGGGCAGGAAGGTCTGGCCCGGCGCGTTGGCAGCGCCTGCCTCGATGGCATGCGCCATCAGATCGACAAGCTCGCGGCATAGTGCTGCCAGCGGCGTCGAAATCACCATGGTCAGGATGTTGTCGGCGAGCGCCGCGCGCGACTCGGCGTTGATCTCATTGCAAACCACCACCGGCATATTTACGGGCCTCGCTGCCCTGAGCGCGGAAACCGCGCCTTCCATGCCGCCGCCGGCGACGTAGCAGCCGGCAAGATCCGGGTACCGCGCCAGAAGATCGATCATCGCATCATGGGTCACCTGGTTGGCTTCCAGGTTGACCAGCGTCTCCATCACCGTGAATTCCGGCGCATGCTCGCGGAAAAATGATCTGAAGCCGATCTCGCGTAGCTCATGGCCATGGAAGCGATGGCTGCCGACAAAAAGTGCTACCTTGCCAGGCTTCCTCGCCGCCCTGGCGATCATCCAGGCCGCGGTACGACCGACCTTGCGGTTGTCGAGGCCGACATAGCCCTCGCGGATGCCGGCGGCAAAGTCGGATAGCAGAGAGAAGACGGGTTGCCCCTTTGCCTTCAGGGTCTCGACGGCTGCCGTCAGCGTCGGATGGTCCGGACCGACAAGCGCGACCGCCCTGGATTTCGCCGCCAGCTTGCGCATCTGGGCGGCGATCTCGTCGGGGGCCAGCGAACTGGCGAAATCGATGGTTGCGACGCCGCGGAAGCGCTGCGATTGCGAGACCGCCAGTTCGAGTTCCCGCGCGAAATCGCTGTAGAAAACATCATTGCCCCTCAGCAGCAGAAAGCCGAGCCGATATTCCGGCAGTTCCTGGCGCATCCGCTGTTTGATCAGCCCGGCGGCGTGGTAGCCGATGCTGGTGGCGGCCTCATAGACGCGGCGCGCGGTTTCCTCGCGCACCGGCAGGCGGTTGTTCAGCACCCGGTCGACGGTGGCGACGCTGACGCCGGAGGTGCGCGCCAGATCGGTGATGGTCGGCCGTTTTGCCATGGCTATCTCTCCGCTTGCCAAATTGGTTTACATCATTCTGATGGAAAATGATAGAAACCATCTTTGTGATATTGAGCCCATCATGGCTTGGCGTTACTTCTAGGCTTCGAGGCCTGCAACCACGGCCTGGTCATTGACCGGGCGGGTTGCAGGACGCTGGTGGAGGCACTCTCATGGACGCAATGTTGGACGCAGCACCGTCCCGGCGCGACTACAGCCTGATCGGCCGCGACGCCAAGCTCGCCGTCGAGACCGGGCTGGCGGCGGCCGAATGGTATCATACCGATATCCCGCGCAAGCAGATGAAGGAGCTAATGCAGCGCTCCGACGGCCCGGCGATCCGCGACACCATCATCTGGCTCGCCGTCCTGATCCTTAGCGGCGCAGGCGGCGCCTGGTTCTGGGGCACCTGGTGGTGCGTGCCGTTCTTCTTCGTCTATGGCGTCGTTTACGGCTCTTCCACCGATTCCCGCTGGCACGAATGCGGTCACGGCACCGCGTTCAGGACGCAGTGGATGAACGACGTGATCTATCAGCTCGCCTGCTTCATGATCATGCGCAATCCGGTGACCTGGCGCTGGAGCCATACCCGGCATCACACCGATACGATCATCGTCGGCCGCGATCCAGAAATCGCGGTGATGCGCCCACCGGACCTGTTGCGCGTCGTGCTAAATTTCTTCGGCATTGTCGATGCCTGGCATGCCATGAGCGACATGGTGCGCAATGCGGCCGGCATCATCAGCCCGGCGGAAAAGACCTTCATTCCCGAGCAGGAGCAGCCAAAGGCGATCCGCATTGCCCGCATCTGGACCGCGATCTATGCCGCGACCATCGTGCTGGCAATTTATAGCGGGTCGTTCCTGCCCTTGATGCTGGTCGGTCTGCCCCGGCTTTACGGCGCCTGGCATCATGTCATGACCGGCCTGCTGCAGCATGGCGGCCTCGCCGAAAATGTAGTCGACCATCGCCTCAACAGCCGCACCGTCTACATGAACCCGATCAGCCGCTTCATCTACTGGAACATGAACTACCATGTCGAGCACCATATGTTCCCGATGGTACCCTACCACGCGCTGCCCAGGCTGCACGAGATGATCAAGCACGACCTGCCAGCGCCGACGCAGTCGATCCTGGCCGGCTATCGCGAGATGGTGCCTGCCTTCCTGCGCCAGCTGCGCAATGAAGACTATTTCCTCAAGCGCGAACTGCCGCCGACCGCGAAGCCCTATCGCGAGGAATTTCACAACGACAACGATGCTGTCGCGGCAGCAGCGGAATGATATGCGCCCATGCCAAGCAACATGCCGGGCAAGCTGACCAAGCAAAATTCTGCCGGGAGGACTGATGAGCGACTGGGTCGAGGCCTGTGACGCCGAAGACATCGACGAAGAGGACGTGATGCGGTTCGACCATGGCGGACGCACCTTCGCCATCTATCGCAGCCCCGACGACGAATATTTCGCGACGGACGGTTTGTGCACGCATGAGAAGGTGCATCTGGCTGACGGGCTGGTGATGGACGACATCATTGAATGCCCGAAGCACAATGGCCGCTTCAGCTACAAGACCGGTGCGGCCAGGGGCGCGCCGGTCTGCGTCAATCTCAGGACTTATCCGGTCAAGCTCGACGCCGGCAAAGTCCTGGTGCAGATAGGGTGACGGTGATGACGAACGGGATGGTCATCATCGGTGCCGGCGAATGCGGCGGGCGGGCTGCCTTGGCGTTGCGCGATCTCGGCTATGACGGGCCGGTGACGCTGATCGGTGACGAGCCGCATCTGCCCTATGAGCGGCCGCCGCTGTCGAAAGAAGCGATGGCTAGTGATGCGCCCGAGATCAAGGCGATCGCCAGCGATGAAATACTGTCCGAGAGGTCGATCCGGCATATCCATTCGGTTCAGGCGATGGCGATCGACTGCGCGGCGCACGTCGTGCACCTGTCGGACGGTTCGGTCCTGCCTTACGACAAACTCTTGCTGGCGACCGGCTCAACTCCGCGTAAGCTGCCGATGCCGGGGCTTGGCGCGCGCTGCGTCTACCTCCGGACCTTTAATGACGCGCTGGCCATTCGCGCGCATCTCAGCGCCGGAAACCGAATCGCCATCGTCGGCGGCGGCTTCATCGGTCTTGAGCTCGCCGCCGCGGCACGCAGGCTGGGGGCCACGGCCACCGTCATCGAGGCGCAGCCGCGGATCCTGATGCGCGGCGTGCCGGCCGAGATCGCCAAAATCATCCACGAGGCGCATGAAGCCGAAGGCGTCAAAATCCTGTGCGGCGACGGCATCTCGGCGATCGCCGACGACGGCGCCGGGGTGCGCATTGCGCTTGCGGGCGGAAAGGACATCGTCGCCGACCTGGCAGTGATCGGCATCGGCGCCGTGCCGGTGACCGGACTTGCCGCGGAAGCGGGGCTGACGATCGACAACGGCATAGCTGTCGATGCCGAGCTTCGCACCAGCGATCCGGACATCTTCGCCGCCGGCGATTGCTGCTCGTTTCCGCTTGCCGTCTATGGCGGCCGGCGCGTGCGGCTGGAAGCCTGGCGGAACGCGCAGGAGCATGGCGCGCTTGCGGCCAGGAACATGCTTGGCGCCGGTGAAAGCCACGCGGCGGTGCCATGGTTCTGGTCGGATCAATACGGCCTGACCTTGCAGGTATCAGGCCTGCCGGACCAGGGCAGCAAGGTTGTGCGCCGCGACCTCGACGATGGCGCCTTCATCCTGTTCCACCTCGCCGAGGACGGCAGGCTGGTCGCGGCGAGCGGCATCGGCCCCGGCAATTCGGTCGGCCGCGACATAAGGCTGGCCGAGATGCTGATCGCCAAGAGGGCAAAGCCGGCGCCTGAGGCGCTCGGCTCGCAAACGATCAAGCTGAAGTCGCTGCTGGCGGCGTGAGCCGCGGCGGGTTCCCCGAACTATTGGAATGACGGAACGCGCCCAGACGAAGGCAAGCTCTGTCTTTGTCAGGCAATCAGCAGGCCTCCATCCACAACCAGAATTCCACCTGTCGTATATGGATTGCGCATTGCGAAGATAATCGCATCCGCCAAATCTTCCGGCTGTCCAAAGCGGCGAGCGGGCAGCGAGGTTTCAGCCGACTTCGCACTTTGCTCACGGCGTGCGCTGTTTATAGGCGTATCCACCAGCCCTGCCATGACCACGGTCACGCGAACGGGTGAAAGCTCCCTGGCAAGCGCCTTGCCGAAACCCGGAATGGAAGCACCTTCAGCGGCAAGAAGGGAGAACCCATAGCGGGAGGGCGGACCGCCGCCGCGCCGCACATCATCACGATCGAGCCAGTGGGCGAAAGGCGATGCGATGCAGCCTGCACGACTGTGAAGTAACCTCGCATCTTGTCGAGCTGCGTTCGACATCCTCATCCGTCAGATCGGCGAGCGGCTTTGCCCGCGCCAGTTCGTCGGCGACTGCAGTGAGGACCAGATGGTCAATTGTGTCGTAATCGGCAAGGGCATTGGCGACGCCAACCGCATCGCGCATATCGGCTGCATGAAGCCGCACATGTCCCGGCATGCCTTCTGATGCGCGTTGGAGCTTGTCCATGGAGCGGGACATCATAACGACCTCCGCGCCGCGGGCCGCCACCTCCCAAGCCACGGCATGCCCGATTCCGGAGCTCGCGCCGACGACAACCACCCTCTGTCCGTCCAGGTCACGCTCCATGTTGATGTCCAGCTATCGGCTCTTGAAAAGAGTGGAATAAGGTTCGGTGTTGATAAGAAGGATCACGCACTGCTTTACCGACATACAGGCATCGGCATGCATCTGGTCTGCCTTCTGGGTCCAATATGATCCGGGCTGCAGCTCGATGTTTCGGCCCTCACCCGTTTCCGGCACCCAGTGGCCCCAGGTGCCCTCAATGACAATGCCCTGATAGTCTGCCGTATGTGCATGTATCGGTGCTTGCCATCCCCCCGGGACTTTCAGCAGCGTTCCAGCCGGACCCACATCGCGCTTGCCCCATAAGGGGCCCAGCCGGTGGGGCTGGTCAGGCATTTCCTCATAATACGGCACCTTCTCAACGGGCAGGTATGTATTCTCCAGGGCGTAAGTCTGAGACGGCAGGACAATAACCGCGGCTACCGCCGCCACGAGCTTTGGAAAAGACACTGACATCTCCCTCAATGTTGCCACGTTGCCACGAATCTACTGGCAGCAGAGAAGAGCCTATTGTGGAATGCCGGACGAACAATGATACTGCGTCCGAGATGTATGCTCGATCATTCCAATTCTGCCGATCCTGTCGTCCATCTTCTTGGACAGTTCCTGCGTGATCTCAGGCCAGCGGAAGCGAGTTACTGCCGGGCCGAGGTAACGCGGCCTTGGGCATCGGCCTGCAATTCCAAAAGGGAATTCGCTTCCATTTCGTCGCCGAAGGCAGCTGTTGGGTGCTTATCGAGGGGTCTGAACCAGAGCGGCTGGACCAGGGCGATGTCGTGCTCCTGCCACATGGCACCAAACATGTCATCGCCGACGACCCTGAGAGCGCGGTGACCGATCTCGCCCTCTTGGGGCCAAGACAGATATCCGGCACAAGCTATTCGCTCAACACCGGCGGCGGGGGTGCCCGATCCCTCATTTTCTGCTGCACCGTGGATTTCGAGGAACCGCTGGCCGATCGATTGATTGGGACCATGCCCGCAAAACTTGTGCTTCGCGAGGGACCGAACCGCGCCCGATCTCTCGGCATGCTGCTGGAGGTAATGGCGGCGGAGATGGCGGAAGAAAGCGTCGGCTCGGCCACAATAATGGCCCGTCTGGCTGATGCGGCCATCAGCATCATTGTTCGCGATTGGGCCAGGGATAGCGATGATCATCGCCGAGGCTGGCTCGCTGCGCTGCGCGATCGAGGACTTGGCCCCGCCCTGCTCGACATCCATACGAGACCGGGGGAAAACTGGTCTCTGGCCCGATTGGCGAGAACTGCGGCCATGTCGCGGTCGACCTTCGCCGAACGTTTTTCACATGTGCTTGGGGTATCGCCGGCCCGCTATGTGCTCGAATTCCGAATGTGCGAAGCAAAACGCCTGCTCCTTGACCCGAGCCTGACGATCCCAGCCATCGCCGCGCGCCTGGGATATGCTTCCGAAGCCGCTTTCAGCCGTGCCTTCAAGCGGACCACAGGAAACCCTCCTGGGCAACTTAGGCGCTTACGAACGGCTTCCGAAGTGAGGCGCGAACCCCGAGCCTAAGTGCGGATGAAGGACATTGCATCAAGGGCAATGAGCTCCTTGGCCGAGTGCCTCATCCGCTTATTGGCGCATTTGCGCTCTTGTATCGGCTCTCACCAACAGGGGCTCCACCCCAGGGCGGCTGTGGTCGTCAGGTACCAAGCGTGATTTAACAACTAAAACAGCGCCTTCAGCTCCGGCAATTTGTCGTTGACCAGCCAGCCATAGTAATTTTCCTCGGGCAGCTTCTCCGGTTCGCCCGCGTCGCGGCGCCTGTCGTTCTCGGCCTTCAGCGCATGGGCACGCTGTTCCGGATTGCCGACATTGTAGAGCGTCGATGTGATGCCGGGATTGCCCGATATGTCGAAGCCGGCAATGCTCTGGTAGGCATCGATCGATTTCCGGATCGTCGCTGCGACATAATCCAATGTCAGGTCCGGATCCATGATGGTCTTGTAGACCGCGTTCGGATCGCCGACGTCGAGCTTCGGCAGGCCGGAAACCTGGTGCACGAGATCGCTCATCTGCAACGCCGTCAGCGGATTGAGCTGACCGAGGCCAAAAGTCTGGCCGGCATAATAGGGCTGGAAGAAAGTGGCGCCGAAGCGGTCGTCGGGGAAGCTCTCACCGCCGACAGTCTTGCCGCGAAAGGACTGGTTCCACACCTGCTCGCGGCATTCCCACAGCGCATAACTGTCCGATTTGCCGGCGCATTCCTGGAATTGCGGCCGCTGCATAAAATCGGTGATGTCCTCGCCTTCATAGGCGAAAGACAGCTTGCTCGACAGATAAGAGATCGCCTTGACGTAGTAGGTCTGCAGCCGGTCGTAGGCGTCGACATTGTAGGTGTGCTCGCCGACGATGGCGCCGACGATATGCATCGGGTCGATGCCATAGGTCGCCGCCGCTTGGCTGATCTTGCCGCGAAGACCGGCGTCGTGCTGCAGCAGCGCATAGACCTTGCGGTATTTTGCCTGGAAGGTGGTGTTGGTGGCTTGGGTGCGCCGGCTCGAGGCGCCCGGTATGTTGGGCTGCTCGGCATGACTGTTGCCCGGCGGGACCATCGTCGCCGCTTCGGCGGCGAACATGGCTGTCGCCAGCGTCAGCCCGAGAATGACGAGGATCAGTTTTTTCATGCGCCGCCGCCTGCAAAAGCGCATGATCCCCCGAATCGATCTTCGGGGTCATGCGCAAAACCAACTGTATAGCGCCCTTTGCACGCCCAACTGATGCGCGGCGCTGTAGTTGCCGGGCAAACTAGGTAAAGCTGGAAGTGGAGTCGAGGGCCCCTGCGCCGGGCAAGACAAAAGCTGGCCAGATGCTTCCATTTGGCCACACGTTTCAGAACTTGCCGGCTCCCCCGGCCCATTTCTTGTGGGATGGATTGCCTGCTACAGGATGAAACGCGACAAATCCGTGTTTCTGGACAGGTCGCCGACATGCTTTTGCACATAGGCTGCGTCGATGGTCACCGCCGTGCCGTGCCGGTCCGGCGCGTCATAGGAGATCTCATCCAGCACCCGCTCCATGACCGTCTGCAGCCGCCTGGCGCCGATGTTCTCGACGCTGGCGTTGAGATCAACCGCAATGCCGGCCAGCGAATCGATGGCGTCGTCGGTGAAGACGAGATCGACGCCCTCGGTCTTCATCAGCGCGATGTACTGCTTGATCAGGCTGGCCTCGGTCTCGGTCAGGATGCGGACGAAATCGTCCTTCTCCAGTGCACGCAGCTCGACGCGGATCGGCAGTCGGCCCTGCAGTTCCGGCAGCAGGTCCGACGGCTTGGCGATGTGAAACGCACCCGATGCGATGAACAGGATGTGGTCGGTCTTCACCGGTCCGTATTTGGTCGCCACCGTTGTGCCTTCGACAAGCGGCAGCAGGTCGCGCTGCACGCCTTCGCGGGAAACACCGGCGCCCATGCCGCCTTCCCGCGAGGCGATCTTGTCGATCTCGTCGAGGAAGACGATGCCGTCGTTTTCGGTCGATTCGAGCGCCCTGCGCACCACCTCGTCCTGGTCGAGCAGCTTGTCGGACTCGTCGCCGACCAGCACCGTGTACGATTCCTTCACCGTCGTCTTGCGCGTCTTGGTCTTCTGGCCGCCCATCGCTTTCGACAGCATGTCGTTGATGTTCAACACGCCGATATTTGCGCCCGGCATGCCGGGAATCTCGAAGCCGGGCATGCCGCCAGTGCCGGTGTCGCTTACTTCGATCTCGATCTCCTTGTTGTCGAGCTCGCCGTCGCGCAGCTTCTTGCGGAAATTGTCACGTGTGCCGGGGCTCGCCGTCTTGCCGACGAGCGCTTCCAGCACACGTTCCTCGGCATTGATATGGGCGCGCGCCTTGACATCCTCGCGCATCTTCTCGCGCACCAGGCCGATGGCGATCTCGACCAGGTCGCGGATGATCTGCTCGACGTCGCGGCCGACATAGCCGACTTCGGTGAACTTGGTCGCCTCGACCTTGACGAACGGCGCACCGGCAAGGCGTGCCAGGCGGCGCGAGATCTCGGTCTTGCCGACGCCGGTCGGGCCGATCATCAGGATGTTCTTCGGCATCACCTCTTCACGCATCTGGCCTTCGAGCTGCTGGCGGCGCCAGCGATTGCGCAGGGCGATGGCCACGGCACGCTTGGCGTCCTTCTGGCCGATGATGAAGCGATCGAGTTCCGAAACGATTTCACGGGGCGAGAATGTGCTCATATTCCTAAATTCCACTTTGCCACTGCCGGATGGACTCGAACGGATGCAGCAGCATGATCACGTTGAGCGTCAGATTGTCCCGGATGAGGTAGCCGACACCGAATTCGAAGATGACGGCCAGGGTCACGATCACCCATATAGGAAGCCTGCGCGCCATCACAAATCCCAGCACCATCGCCAGCGTGTCCGCCACCGAATTGATGATGCTGTCGCCATAGTAGTCGAGGGAGATCGTGCCGGCGCGATAGCGCTCGATGATCAACGGGCTGTTCTCGAGAAGTTCCCAACCGCCCTCAATGACGACCGCAAATGCCAGCCTGAGCCCGATCGGCGAGCGCGGGAACAGAGCCCACGCCAGCGCATAGAACAGGAAGCCGTGGATGAGGTGCGAGAATGTGTACCAGTCGGAAATATGCTGGGAATTCTCCGAACTCTGCACGATGCCGTGCCACAGCTTGACGTAGCCGCATGTGCAGATCGGGGTTCGGCCCATGCCGTAAAGGACTCCGGCCTGGAATATGATCAGGCCGAGGACCAGCAGAAGTCCCATCCGCCAGCTGTCTTCATAGGCCGAGACGGGTTTGTCGGCGCCGGTTGTGCTCATGCTGTTACTGCCCCTCTTCGGCTTTATTCGGCGTCGCCTTATTCGATATCGTCCTCTTCGGCGTCGATTGCCATCAGCACGGCGTCGCCATATTCCGATTGCCTTCGATCGATAGCTCTGAAACCGGCCTTTTCATAGGCGCGGATCGCTCGTCCGTTGGATGGATCCGGGTCGATGATGACACGCGGCGCCCCTTCCTCGAACAGCTGTTCCACGAACTGCCGGACAATTGCCGAGCCGTGGCCGCGTCCGATAAGCTCAGGCCTGCCGATCGACAAATCTATGCCGAGCGTACCGAACGGCTGGTCGCTATAGGGATGGCCGTCTTCCAGATGCGGGTCGTAGCTCTGCATGTAGCCGATCGGCTCGCCATCGAGCTCGATGATCAGCGGTTCGACGGAAATGCTGTCGATGTGTTGGCGGATCTGGGCGATCTCCGTCTCCGGATCATCCCACCACTCCGCGACATGCGGCTCGGCCAGCCATGCCGCAATCATCGGCAGGTCCGACTCCGTCACCGGCCGAAAATCGTATCTATTTTCTTGTTTGGCCATGATCTTCTCCGAACCGAAGGTCAGTGGAGCAAAAACCGGTTTCCACTTTTCGGGATCATGGCCAGCGGCCGGTTCAGCCGGCATCGAGCGTTTCGATGACGAAGTTGTTGTTGGTGTAGACGCAAATGTCGGATGCGATCTGCATCGCCTTGCGCGCGATCTCCTCGGCATCTTTGTCGGTGTCCATCAGTGCGCGCGCCGCGGCTAGCGCGTAATTGCCGCCCGAACCGATGGCCATGACGCCATGTTCGGGTTCGAGCACGTCGCCGGTGCCGGTCAGCGCCAGCGAAACCGATTTGTCGGCAACGAGCATCATCGCTTCAAGCCGGCGCAGATAGCGGTCGGTGCGCCAGTCCTTGGCGAGTTCGACGCAGGCCCGCGTCAATTGCTCCGGATATTGTTCGAGCTTGGCCTCCAGCCGCTCCAGAAGGGTGAAGGCGTCAGCGGTGGCGCCGGCGAAACCGGCAATGACATTGCCGCTTTTGCCGATGCGGCGCACCTTCTTGGCATTGCCCTTCATGATGGTCTGGCCGAGACTGACCTGGCCGTCGCCGGCAATCACCACCTTGCCGCCCTTGCGCACCGTCACGATGGTCGTGGCGTGCATGGTCAGTTCATTCGACATCTTCTGCTCCGATCAGCACCGGTCCCGAAAAGGCGATTGGCGCGTTACGAGTGACTTGATCGGCCATATGTATGCATAGGTCCGATGATTGCAAACCAGCCACCCGCCAGGCTCGATATCCCCTGGCATGGCAACTGGCAATCGCCGGATCATGCTGCTAGAAGGCTCTCGTTTTCAAGCACGTGGACGCTTGGAACGTCTGAACTCTGGACAAGGATGAGGTCATGCCGCCCCGTTCCGCCAACGCCAGCCGCAAGACTGGGGAGACCGACATCTCCGTGTCGGTCCAGGTCGACGGCTCGGGAAAATCCGATATTTCGACGGGCGTCGGTTTCTTCGACCACATGCTGGACCAGCTGTCGCGCCATTCGCTGATCGACATGACAGTCAAGGCCAAGGGCGATCTGCACATAGACGACCACCACACGGTCGAGGACACCGGCATCGCGCTCGGCCAGGCGCTGGCCAAGGCGTTGGGCGAGCGGCGCGGCATCATGCGCTATGCCTCGGTCGATCTCGCCATGGACGAGACGCTGACGCGCGCGGCGATCGACGTTTCCGGCCGTCCTTTCCTTGTCTGGAACGTTGCGTTCTCGTCGCCGAAGATCGGCACGTTCGACACCGAACTGGTGCGCGAATTCTTCCAGGCCCTGGCGCAGAATGCCGGCATCACGCTGCATGTCGCCAACCACTACGGCGCAAACAATCATCACATCGCCGAGACCTGCTTCAAGGCGGTGGCGCGCGCGCTGCGTTTCGCGCTTGAAAGCGACCCGCGCCAGCCGGATGCGGTTCCGTCCACCAAGGGATCTCTGAAGGGATAGGCCATGGCCGTCTATGTCGTGATGGAACCGCCGGGCCGCGGCGAAAAGCCTGATGTAACCTTTGTCCGGGATGGTTTTTCCTGGCTCGGCTTCCTGGTGTCGCCGCTGTGGTTGCTCTGGCACCGGTTGTGGATCGAGGCAGCACTGGCGTTTGTCGCCATGGCCCTCCTTTCGATGCTTGCCGAAGGGCTGAGGCTTGGGCTGGCCGGCCCGCTGCTGTCGCTGCTTGTATCGCTCTATATCGGGCTGGAGGGTCAGGCCTTGCGGATCGCCGCACTGCGCCGTCGTGGCTGGCATGAATGGGGCGTCGTCGAGGCCAACAGGCTCGACGATGCCGATACGCGCTATGTGCTGGAAGCCGAAGCGCAAGCGGACGAGCAAGCGCCAGTGCCGCGCATCGTTCCGCACGCCGCCCATGCCCGGCCGACACATATGGGCATCGCGCTAGGGTTGAACCACACTCCCGGAAGACCCTGACATGCGGGCCGCGATCATCGACTACGGCTCGGGCAACCTGCGCTCGGCCACCAAGGCCTTCGAG
>NZ_RZSW01000410.1:0-5806 GCF_003997375.1 Mesorhizobium sp. M5C.F.Ca.IN.020.29.1.1
CGGGACGGACTATCGACGCCGGAGCGAAAGCCGCCAGTTCCGGGACGCGTCCCGGAACTGGCGGCAGCAGCGACAACTAGGGAATTTTCGATGCCCACAATCAGGGAATATTCATTGCCCGATGACAGAAGCCGGCCGTCTCGCCTTTTTCGGTGATCTCGCGGGTCTTACGGACCGGTCCGCCTTCGACGCCGCGCTTGCGCCCCTGCGCAAGGCCGAGTGGATTGTCTACGCAAAGCGCCCGTTCGCAGGGCCCGCGGCGGTACTCGCCTACCTTGCTCGCTATACCCACCGCGTCGCCATCTCCAACAGCCGGCTCGTCAGCCTCGACAGCAAGGGCGTCACCTTCCGTTGGAAGGACTATCGCGCCAGGCCAGGCCAGGCCTTCATCAAGACCATAACCCTGGCGGCGGGCGAGTTCATTCGGCGCTTCCTGCTCCACGTCCTGCCCGACGGCTTCCACCGCATCCGCCATTACGGCCTGTTCGCCAGCGCCGCGCGGGCAACCAACATCGCCAGGCTGCGCACCCTGATCAGCGAGACGAACGAGCAGGACGAACCCGCAGCCGAGATCGGAGAAGACGCCTCGGCCGACGTACCCCGCTGCCCGTGCTGCGGCGGCCGCATGATCATCATCGAGTTCTTCGCCCGCGGTGAGGAACCACGCACCTGGTCTCCCGGCACCATCAGGATCGACACCTCATGATCGCCGTGCCGAAAGCCGCCTGCCGTTTCTCCCGCGCCGATCCGGTCGCCACCAACGCGGGCACCTCAGTTATGCTGCGCGCACTCGGTGTCAGCGCCGGCCCATGGCAAATCGACCATCGCCGGCAGCCAAATGAACCTTCTGACGCCGGCGGGGCGAGCAATCATCGCCGCCCGCATCAGTCGCATCACCGTCCGCAACCCCGCACGACCGACAAATCGCCATAGCGTCCCGCGAACCAACCATCGCCGGATCGGCGTCCCGCGGTTTCCTTGCCTGGAGGCTTTCCGACGCCGGCCCCGTGCCAGAGAACACGCAGCTGCTTGGGCCGGCATCCGAAACCTACACAAAAGCGGACAAATGATGTGCTACAAAAACCGGACATCTTGATTAGCTACCGACAGAAGCGGATGGCCGGCTTTCGTCGCCGCCCGCCCGCGGCGAATAGCATCCCTTCGGGGGCGACGGGGAATTCTGCGTTGGTCAACGCCTTCTCGCTGTCGCATGTCCAACAGGCAGGTAGCGTTATGGTTCTTGTAAACAGATCGTTCTGCTTTGGCACGATTCATGCGCCGATATCGGCAAATGCGTCATCGACTGGGGAGAATCCTCTATGACCACGCTCACCGACTGTGCTGTTGCCGCTGTCCAAAACGAAGTTCCGATCAGCCGCATTGCGCGTGAGATGAGATCCGAATTCTCAGACGCTGCATGGCAAGAGCGTCATGCAGTTACTCGCGTTGACCAGTTGCGCGAATGGATGGGGGTCGGCGGCGACGGTCACCTGATGCGAGACATTGAGCTCGGACTTGCGCGCGCGCCGATGGCGATGCGGATCACGCCTTATGTGCTGCAATTGATCGATTGGTCGAACTTCCTGCAAGACCCAATCCGCAAGCAATTTATTCCCCTTGGGAGCGAAATTCTTCCATCTCACCCGTTGCTAAAAATGGATTCGTTACATGAACGAGAAAGTTCACCCGTAGATGGGCTGGTGCATCGATATCAGGACAAGGCACTTTTACTCGCAACGGATCGCTGCCCGGTCTATTGTCGTTTTTGCACCCGCAGTTACAGCGTGGGTCTAGACACGCAATCGGTCTCGAAGAAAAGGGCGTCGCCATTCCAGAGCCGATGGGATGCTATCCTGGCATATCTCCGCGCGACCCCCGTCATCGTTGATGTGGTGGTGTCGGGAGGAGATTGCTGTCGCCTCAAACCTTCCCGACTTTTCGCGGTCGGCATAGGCCTTCTGTCCATCCCCTCAATTCGCCGCATCCGATTCGCGACGAAAGGCCTCGCTGTACTGCCTATGAAAGTCACAAGCGATCATGAATGGACTGATGCTCTTGTCAACATCAGCGATGCTGGCCGGAATCAGGGCGTAGAGATTTCATTTCACACCCACTTCAACCATCCTCGAGAAATCACCGACTACACGATTGCGGCTGCAGAGCTTCTTTTCAAGCGGGGAATAAGGATGCGCAATCAATCGGTTCTGATGGCTGGCGTCAATGACGATCCCGAGATTATGAAACAGCTCGTCAAAAAACTCTCAGACCTACATATCCAGCCGTACTACGTGTATACTTGTGATCTTGTCGACGGAATTGAGCACATGCGGTGCTCGGTAGGGCTAGCATGTCAGATAGAAAAGGCCTTACGCGGAATCACGGCTGGGTATAACACACCATTGTTCGTTGTCGATGCGCCGGGAGGCGGTGGAAAGCGCGACATCCACAGCTTCGAGTATTATGACAGACAAACAGGGATTGCTATCTACCGGGCTCCATCTGTCCGGCCGGACCACCTGTTCACATATCCCGATCCTTTGCAGTCTCTCTCTCCAGATGCGCAGGCAGCATGGCTAGACCCTCATCGTGCCAAACGCATACTGAGCGATGCGGTTGAGGCCGCCCGAGCAAAATCGATGGCGGTTTGAATGACCGAACCATGTGGCGTGTGGTGCTCAATAAGCCTTCGCGGACCGAAGACGACACAGTGGGCTTCCGCGATCTAGGTGCTGCTTCAGACTGTGGCCAGCCTGATTTGAGACCTTTCTGTCGCGGCGGCCGACGTTTGCTTTAATCGCGGCGGCCAAGAAGGGCGTGCGGCGTGTTGACGCCAGGGAGCGGCGGATCAGATGCACGACGCAGGTTTGCACGACCGTTTGCGGGAAAACGGCTTTGATCGCTTCTGGAAAGTCCTTCAGGCCGTCGAAGACGGCGATTAGTGTCGGCGACACCTTAGTTCTTCAACTCGTTTATGACGCGCAGCCAGAATTTGGCGCTTTCCGACTGCTCAATCTAGATAGCCAATCTCCCTTGCCGCCGTCGGGCACGATGCCGAGCGCAATGTAGCTCGCCTTGATGCGGACGAAGCCCTGGTCGCGGGACCTTGACCCGAATGGCGTCGAAGAAGACCCTAGTCTAGGAGCTATTGTGCGTAGGTCCGTGTCGCCGCTTGCGCGGCTTCACGTTCAGTCTTCCGACGACGTTCAGCCACCGCCGGCCTTGTCGTTACCGCTGTGGCAACCCAGCGTCGGACCGTTCTTGCGGCGCTTCAACCCCAAAAAGTGAGGTGGTGCAGGCCGTTCATGAGCTGCTTAAGATTCGCTGCGGGTCAGATCATCTTGTCAGCATCAGACGAGAGCGGACCCCAAGAGGCCCTATCAGCCAAGTGCTGCGTCAATGGCCTCCGTGAGGACATCCGCGATCTCGCTCACCTCCTGCGCATCGATTGAATAGGCGGGAGCAAGCAGCACGTGGTCGCCACGCAGGCCGTCGACAGTTCCGCTTCCCGCATAGACAAGCAGCCCGCGCGCCTTCGCTTGGGCCCCAATCCGGGCCGCGAGCCGCATTTCAGGATCGAACGACGCTCTTTTCTCGCGGTCGGCGACGAGTTCGACGGCATAGAGCAGGCCACGTCCCCGGATGTCTCCGACATGGGGATGCTGTGACAGGCGATCCCGCAGCGCGACGTCGAGCAGTGCTCCCTGCCTCACCACCCGTTCCGCCAACCTGTCCTCGACGATCACCCTCTGGACCTCGAGCGCGGCGGCGCAAGCCACGGGATGGGCCATGTAGGTATGGCCATGGGTGAAAGCGCCAGAGCCTTGGGCAAAGCTATCATGCACCTCAGCCCGGCAGACGACCGCGCCGATCGGCAAATAACCGCCCCCGAGCCCCTTTGCGAGCGTGACGATATCGGGTGAAACGCCTTCGGCCGAGCAGGCGAGGAAGGGGCCGGTGCGATGAGCGCCACACATCACCTCGTCACAGATCAGCAGCACGCCGTACCGGTCGCAGATCTCGCTGATGCGCTGGAAATAGCCGGTAGCCGGGACGACTGCGCCGGACGTTGCACCCACCACAGTTTCCGCAAGGAAAGCGGCGACGTTCTCCGGGCCAAGCCGTAGAATCTCTGCCTCCAGCGCCTCCGCTGCACGAAGTCCGTAGGCCACCGGCGTCTCTCCCGGCTCGGCATAATGGTAGGAAAAGCAGGGCGCGATTTGCGTTCTTTCCTGCAGCATCGGCGCATATGGCGCACGCCGGGTCTCGCTGCCGGATCGGGCTAGGGCGCCGAGCGTATTGCCGTGGTAGCTCTGGCGACGCGAGATCACGACGTGGCGGCTCGGCTGCCTCCGTTCAATCTGGCACTGCCTCGCCATCTTGATCGCAGCCTCAACCGCCTCGGAGCCTGATCCGACGAAATAGACCCGCGCCATACCTTGACCCGCCGCCGCGCAGATGTGGGCGGCGAGTTCCTCCGCCGATGGGCTAGTGAAGGCGCCGCTGTGGGCATAGTCGAGCCGTGCGATCTGCCCGGCGACCGCGGCGACGACGCGTGGGTCACCATGCCCGATACAGCTTACAGCGGCACCGCCCGACGCATCGAGGTAGCGGCGGCCGTTGATATCGATGATATAGTGCCCGTCTGCCGCGACAGCCATTGGAGGAACGGAAAGGGCGGAACGATGAAATACATGGCTCATGCTAATTTGCTTTTCTGCGATTGTTCGTCTGGCTGTAGGTCCCGCTGGCGTAGTAGGCATCCTCGATCCGTCGGATGCGCCGAGTGGCGCTGTCTCCGAGATGGGTTAGGACCGCAATGGCGAGACACTCGACCAACGCATGGGCCGCCGTAAGCGACGGGAAGAAAGACGGCCCCTCAACCGGGAAGATCAGAGCCTCCCGGGCGACCCGGGTCACCTGGGTTGCTCGGCTGTCCGAGAGACAGACAAGCTTGGCGCCGCTTTCTCTGACAGCGCGGGCGACCCCGTCAATTTCCCGGCCATAGGGCTGGAAGTTGATCGTTAGCACCGCATCCTCCGGCCGAAGCAGCGCGAGATCCGCCGCCAGCGGAGACCCCTCGCCGCCGAGCAAGAAGACGTTGTCCCGCAGCAACCGACAGAGATAGGCGAACGTCATGCCCGGCCCGCGGCAGCTCATGAACGCGGAGATGAAGACGCGGTCGGCTTCGGCGAGGATCGCTGCGGATCGCTTGAACGCCTCCGGCGGATTGACACCGGCGGCATGATCGAGATTCGCCCGTTGCGCGGCGAAGCCCTCCTGCAGTAGCGCCGCCAGGCCGGAACCGTCAAGTGCGCGGCTCGCCCGCTCGGCATAGGCGTCGGGAGCCGACCGGAGCTGGCGCGCGTAAACGGCTCGGAAATCGGCCCAACCATCGAACTTCAGCGTCTGGGCAAGGCGAAGCAGCGTGGCCGGAGCAACTGACGCGCGGGAGGCAAGGTCGCGCATCGAATGCACCAGGACCTCGTCAGGGTGATCCGCGATGTGGCGGGCTGCCAGCGCGAGTTGCCGCGGCATGTCGGGAAGCATTTCCAGAATCAGTGCCTGAAGTTCCTGAACGGTCATCATGTCTCCTGCCCCCGGACTCAGCTCGGAAGGCGAAGCCGCTCGGGCGGTATTCGCCGAAAGGGCAGCTTCGTTGCCTCCGCCATCGCCGGGCCGGGCGTTTCCACTTGGACGAAGGCTTCGAACAGCTTGCCGAACGAGGCACGGAAGTGGTTCTTCGCCTTGACCAAAAGCACCGGAATTCGCTCGGGGTCGATGCCGTGCAGGTGGAAATACTGCCGAT
>NZ_RZSW01000411.1:0-5795 GCF_003997375.1 Mesorhizobium sp. M5C.F.Ca.IN.020.29.1.1
TCACGCAGATGCGCGACGACACCTACCTCGTCGACATCGTGGCGCGTGCGGTCCAGTCGGAACGTGCCGACATCGACACGCTGCGCACGCTGACGGTCAGCGCGTCGGGCGGACGCCGTGTGCCGCTCGACCAGGTGGCCACGCTCACCTACCAGACCGAGCCGCCGCTGATCTGGCGCCGGGGCCGCGTGCCGACGGTGACTGTACAGGCCGACGTCGTGCCCGGCACCGAGCCGGCCGTCGTGGTCCGCAAGCTCGACGGCGCGATCGCCGCCTTCAAGGCGGAACTGCCGGCCGGCTACAGCGTCGAACAGGGCGGCGTGATCGAAGACAGCGCCAAGGCGCAGGCGAGCATCTTCGTCGTCTTCCCGCTGATGCTGTTCATCATGACCACCGTGCTGATGATCCAGCTGATGAGCTTCCAGCGCCTGGTGCTGGTGCTGCTCACCGCTCCGCTGGCGCTGATCGGCGTTGCCGGCGCGCTGCTGATGTCGGGAGCACCGATGGGCTTCGTCGCCATTCTCGGCGTCATGTCCCTGATCGGCATGGTGATCCGCAACTCGGTCATCCTGATCACGCAGATCGACCAGCACATCGCCTCCGGCGAAGAGCCGTGGTCGGCGGTGATCAGCGCCACCGCGCACCGGCTGCGGCCGATCCTTTTGACTGCGGCGGCCGCCATCCTCGGCATGATCCCCATCGCGCCGACGGTGTTCTGGGGGCCGATGGCCTATGCGGTGATGGGCGGCCTGATGGTCGCGACCGTGCTGACGCTGCTCGTCCTGCCGACCCTCTATGTCGCGTGGTTCGGCATCAAGGCACCGGCGGAGTCGGCGGCTGAGCCCATCGAGTCCGTCGCCGAACCGCAGCGGCTGGCCGCTTAAAGGCGAGCCCTCCCAACAAACGCCACGGCGGCGGAACCGCCGTGGCAGCCGCTTCGCAAGTTTCAAACTGAAAGGACCGAACATGACACCCGTTTTCGGAAACCTTCTCATCCGCGTCAACGCCGGCTTCCTGATCCTCGCATCGGCAGGCGGCCTGATAACAGACATTGCTGGCTCCTTCTTCGGGAGCGGCGCCGAGGCCGCCCTGCTCGCCAATGCACCCGGGACCGGCATCGGCTTCATCGAGGCGCACGGGCTTGCCCTGATCGTCGGGCTGACCATGTGGCGCAGCGCCTATTCCCTGAACTGGCACGCTGTCCTGGCGGCCGTCCATGCACTGCTCGGAACCGCAAACCTCTTGTTCTGGCAGTTCTTCATCGCCGCCGACGTGCTCATCGTCGGCTACGCGACGACCGCGGCACATTGGCTGTTCGTGGTTGCCCACCTCGCGGTTCTGGCGGGCACTGCCCGGCGAGTCGCGTCATCCCACTGACCTTCGATCAACATCAGGAGAGACGAAAAAAATGCCTCTGAAATCCGCGAATAAATTCCGCTCGGCCGCTGCATTGCTCGCGGTCGGCCTCGCCGCCGTCGAGATCATCGGCATCGCCGCGCCGGCGCTGTCGCTGGTCAGCCAGGCCGAGGCCCGAGTCGGCCAGCCCTGGACGCCCCGGAGTGCCGCAGGCGTCGCACGGCGCACCACATGGCGCGTGCTCCGGCACACCACAGCCTGGGTCCCCGCGCTGCCCGCGGGCTGCGTGCGCACCAAGGTCAACGGCTTCGCCGTCTGGCGTTGCGGCGGCACCTACTATCGAGCCTATCAAGGCCGCTATATCGTCGTTGTCGTCGATTAAGCGATCCCGGGCGCAGCCTGCCGCCCAAGCGCAAGCATAACGCCTTCGGCGAGATGATCCGCGTCGGCCTGATTCTCGAACGGGACGCCGCGCAACGCATAGTCGACCGGCGAAAACGGATCGCCCTCGTCGATGAGGGCGACCTGCCGCCTCGCCCGTTCCATCTCGCCCATCTGGGCGTAGCAGGCGGCGAGTCGCGTGCGGATCCACGGCGCCGGGCGTGTGGCAAGCTCCAACGCCTCCGCCGCCTGCCGGTATTCGCCCATCATGTAGAGCGCCAGCGCGCGATCGAACTGGTACCAGTGCGGGTGCAAGGGGTCGATGCGGATGCCGCGCGCCAGCCAGGTCAGCGCCTCGAGCGGTCTACCGCGCATTGTAAGCAGCATGCCCATCTGCTCGATGCTGTCGGCGTCATAAGGGTTGAGCTGCAGCGCGATGCGCATGTGGTGCTCGGCCGCTTCATGGTCGCGCATATAGAGTCGCACCAGCGACTGCACCCGATGGCCGGTCGCCTGGTCCGGCGAGAGCGACAGACCCTTGTCGGCAAGGTCGCGGGCGTTTTCCAGCACCGCGTCGCTGGCACGCCCGAATTCTCCATCCAATGCGCGCGCCAAAGCGAGATAGGTGTAGGCCAGGCCATAGGTCGGGTCCTTGGCGATGGCCGCCTCGAACAACGCCTCGGCGCCTCGCTGGTCGGTCTGGGCAGGATCGCGCAGCAGCGCGAAGCCACGCAGCGCCAGTTCATAGGCGGCAAGGCTGGTGATCGGCTTGCGTGAGGCCTGCTGCAGGCCGGCATTGTTGACACGCGTCACCAGCCTGCCAACAATCTGCTCGACGATCTCCTGCTCGATCTCGAACAGGCCGGTGCCGCGAGACTGATAGCGGTCGCCCCAGAGCTGGCTGGCGCTCGCGGTGTCGATGAGGTTGACGGCCGCCACCACGTGTTCGCCCTGACGACGCACCGACCCTTCGACGATGAAGTCCGCGCCGATGCGCGAACGGATTTGCGGCCACTCCGCGCGGGCGAATGAGGCAAAGGAAAAGCTCGAGTTGCGCGCCAGGACGGTGACGGTTCCGAAGCGTGCCAGCCCGTTGATGATATCCTCGGCGAAGCCATCGACAATCGCCTCGTCCGCCGGATCGCCGCCTTCATTGCGGAAGCGCAGCACTGCCACGATCGGTTGCACGCCGATCTCCGGCGATTGCTCGGCTTCGGCCGCCAGCATGTAGCCTCTCTTGGAGACGGTGCGAACCATATCCTCGCCGATCGCTTTGCGGATCTCGCGGATCGATTGCGTCAGGGAATCCTCGGTGACGAAGATGCCGGGCCAGGCAACTTCCATCAGCTCCGATTTCGGCACGACACGGCCCATGTTGCGACAGAGGTGCTTCAGCAGGACATAGGCTTTTGGGCGGAGGAATATCGGCCCGTCGGGACCGCGCAGCGTTCCCCTGGCGAGATCCAGCGTGAACCCGCCGAAGCGAAAGACCTGATCGGCAGCCGTGATTGTCACCGGCACCTCCCTGACAACGCATTGAGATGCCGCATGGACGCCACGTCAAGAGCCGTCTGACGCGGTAGCGGACGGGACAGCTGTCGAAGGGAGTTCGCGATCACGATCGTTGGATTTTGCGGGAGGCGCAATTTCGATCAAACTGACCGTGCGGAAAGACGGCAGCATGATTTGGCCAATGCAAGGAGCAATATGAACCCGACCGAGAAAGCGCTGTGGTTCGTCGAAAGCCATTTGCCGGAAGCAGTCTCGCTCGACGATGTCGCCAAGAGCAGTGGCGTGTCGCGCTTTCACGTGACGCGGGCTTTCGGTGCGGCGACCGGCCGTTCGGTGATGGGGTACGTGCGTTCTCGCCGGCTTACCGAGGCGGCGCGCAGGCTCGCCGCCGGCGCACCCGACATCCTCTCGGTCGCGCTGGACGCCGGCTACGCCTCGCATGAGGCCTTCACCCGCGCCTTCCGCGACCAGTTCGGCACCACGCCGGAACTGGTGCGCGCGCAAGGCTCGCTCGACAATCTCGATCTCGTGGAGCCGATCCTGATGGACCAGTCCTTCCTCACCAACCTCGAGCCGCCGCGCTTCGAAACCAGCCGGCCGTTTCTCATCGCCGGTCTCGGCGAACGCTACAGCTGCGAAACGAGCGCCGGCATCCCGATACAATGGCAGCGGTTCGGCCCCTATATCGGCAACATTCCAGACGAGATCGGCGACGTCGCCTATGGCGTCTGCGTCAACGGTGACGATGCAGGCAATTTCGACTATGTCGCCGGAGTCGAAGTGTCCGATTTTTCGGACCTGCCGAGGGAATTTTCGCGCGTGCGCGTGCCGGCGCAGAAATACGCCGTGTTCGCCCACCGTGACCACATCTCGACCATCCGCCGCACGGTCAACACGATCTGGAACAAATGGCTGCCGGCCTCCGGGCACGAGGTCGCCGATGCGCCCGAATTCGAGCGCTACGGCCCCGAATTCGATCCGCGCAGCGGCAATGGCGGGCTGGAAATCTGGATACCGGTCAAGGCCTAAAGCACCACTACAGCTCCAGGTTCCAGTTCTGGCCGACCAGATCCTTGCCGAAGGCGTGGTGACGCTCCTCGTCGGCCAATTTGAAACCGGCCGCCTCGTAGATGCGGCGCGCTGAGGTGAGCACGTCATTGGTCCACAGCGTCAACGTCTTGTATCCCTTCGCCCGGGCAAAGCCGATGCATTCCTCGACCAGCCGCCTGCCGATGCCGAGACCGCGCGCCGAGGGTTCGACATAGAGCAGGCGCAGCTTCGCCACCGCGTCCGACTGGCGCACGACAAAGACCGAGCCGACGACTTCGCCCTCCCGCTCGGCGATCCAACTGCGTTCCCATTTCGGATCGAAGGATTTGACGAAGGCGCCGAGGATTTCGGCGACCAGCGCCTCGTAGGTCTCGTCCCAGCCATATTCCTGCGCGTAGAGCAGGCCCTGGCGATGGATGATCCAGCCGATATCGCCGACCTGCAAAGGTCGCAGCATGTAGGGAATTTTGGCCTCCGTGCCTTCGCCGAGCAGGTGCTGCACCGTCTGCATCGCCTTGACCAGCCTTTCCTGTTCCGGGGGCGGGAGCCGGTCGAGCAAGGCCGCGACCTGATCGTGCGAACCCTGGTTCAGCGGCGCGAAGGCCACCCTCCCCGCCGGCGTCAGCGCTATCGACGAGCGCCGCGCATCGGCTTGCGTCGCGGCGCGCTCGACCAGGCCGCGCTCCTCGAACTTTTTCAGCAACCGGCTGAGGTAGCCGGGGTCGAGACCGAGATCGCGCGCAAGATCGGTGGCGGTCAGGCCATCGCGATGCGCCAGTTCATAGAGCACACGAGCCTCGGTCAGCGAGAAGGCGCTTTTCAGCAGCCCTTCGTCGAGCAGGCCGATCTGGCGGGTGTAGAAGCGGTTGAAGCCCCGCACCGCATCGATCCGCTCCTTGCCGGGTTGATGATGAATCGTCATGGCATCCTCCTGCCGCACAAGATCAACCACTTACTTGACTTAGTCAAGTATCTGTTTGAAGCAGGTCATCCGCATTGTCCGGTGCGAGTTGTGCCCAGCGACTGCTATCCGCTGGCGGACGATGCTCGCTGTTGGTGCTTGCTTCGCCGGGGCCCCAGTAATTCACTGCCGGGCGTTGATCGGCTCACTCAGCGCCTTGACTCTCGCCAGCCGCCGGCTTATCTCACCGCCACGTTAGCACTCGCCATTGGTGAGTGCTAACGTAGGTCCGGCGCCGCCGGATGGAGGAACTGTTCTCACCATTCTCATCGAGGAATAAAAAATGGCAAAGTCGAAGTTCCGCCCGCTTCATGACCGCGTGGTCGTACGCCGGGTTGAATCCGAATCCAAGACTGCCGGCGGGATCATCATCCCGGATACGGCGAAGGAAAAGCCGCAGGAAGGCGAGATCATCGCCGTTGGTTCCGGCGCCCGCGACGAAGCCGGCAAGCTCGTCCCGCTGGACGTCAAGGCCGGCGACCGCATCCTGTTCGGAAAGTGGTCGGGCACCGAAGTCAAGCTCAATGGCGAAGAC
>NZ_RZSW01000412.1:0-5770 GCF_003997375.1 Mesorhizobium sp. M5C.F.Ca.IN.020.29.1.1
GGCATAGAGGCGGTGGCCATCGTCACGCCCAACAATGTCCATGTGCCGGCGGCGAAGGCTTTTCTCGAGGCCGGCATCCATGTCATCTGCGACAAGCCGCTGGCGACGACGCTGGCCGAGGCAAAGAATCTGGCGGCATTAGTCGAAAAGACCGGCAAAGTGTTCGTGCTGACGCATAATTACACCGCCTATCCGATGGTACGGCAGGCGCGCGAGATGGTAGCCAAGGGGCAGCTCGGCGACATCCGCATCGTGCAGTCTGAATATCCGCAGGACTGGCTAACCGAGGACCTCGCCGCTACCGGCCAGAAGCAGGCGGCCTGGCGCTCCGACCCCAAGCAGGCGGGTGCCGGCGGTGCGCTGGGCGACATCGGCACGCATGCCTACAATCTCGCGCGCTTCGTCTGCGGGCTGGAGCTCGATTCACTTTCCGCCGATCTCGACGCCTTCGTGCCGGGGCGGCAACTCGACGACAATGTCAACGTGATGCTGCGCTTCAAACCGGTCGGCAAGTCGCACCCGGCCAAGGGCATGATCTGGGCGAGCCAGGTGGCGCCCGGCCACGAGAACGGGCTGAAGCTGCGCATCTACGGCTCGAAGGGCGGACTTGAATGGGTGCAGGCCGACCCGAACTATCTCTGGTACACGCCGTTCGGCCAGCCGAAGCAGTTGATCACCCGGAACGGCGCCGGCGCGCTTCCCGTCGCCGGGCGCGTCAGCCGGGTTCCGTCAGGCCATCCGGAAGGCTATCTCGAAGGCTTCGCCAACATCTACCAGGAGGCGGCCCGCGCCATCCGCGCGGCGCGCCGCAACGGCGGCAAGCCGGCTAAGGAAGTTATCTTCCCGACCATCCAGGACGGCGTCGAAGGCATGGCCTTCATCGAAGCCTGCGTGAAGTCGTCGAGGAAGAACGGGGCTTGGACGAAGCTCTGATCGGGGTGCTGATCTTCAGGTGATACCGGCCTGCAAACGGCAGTTTCATGCGCTTCCGGTGCTCACGTACGAAAAGTACGTTCCGCTCCGGTTCTCGGAAACTACCATTTTCGGCTCGGCCTAACCTGAATCTCAACACCCCTGTGGATTGCGCAATGATGGGAGGGGCGTCGATGAAAATCGGCATGTGCATGTTTTTGTGGACGACAGCCGTGTCGAAGAAACACGAGCCACTGCTCAGGGATATCAAGGCGACCGGCTTCGATGGCGTCGAGATACCGATCTTTGCCGGCACGCCGGACGACTACACAAAACTTGGCGAACTGCTCGACCGCATCGGGCTGGAGCGCACCGCCGTTTCAGCGATGGGCGATCCGGCGCTGAACTTGATCTCGGCCGATGGTTTAACGCGCAAGGCCGGCATCGACTATATGAAGTGGGCGATCGACTGCTCGGCTGCGCTCGGCGCCAAAACGCTGAGCGGCCCGTTGCATTCGACACTGGGCGCCTTCTCCGGTAGTGGGCCGACGGCGGCGGAGAAGAAGCGCTCCGTTGCCTCGCAACGCGCCATCGGCGACCATGCCGGCGAGAGGAACGTCACCATCGGGCTGGAGGCGCTCAACCGCTTCGAGTGCTACCTGCTGAACACGATGGACGATCTGTCCGAGCATATCGACGCTATCGACCGGCCGCGTATCAAGGCGATGTACGACACGTTCCACGCCAATATCGAGGAGGCCGACCCGATCGGCGCCTATACGCGCAACCACAAAAATGTCGTCCATATCCATATTTCGGAGAATGATCGCGGCGTACCTGGGCGCGGCCACATTCCGTGGAAGGAAACGTTTTCGGCCATCCGCAAGAGCGGCTATGACGACTGGCTGACGATCGAGGCCTTCGGCCGCTCGCTGAAGGATTTGGCGGCGGCAACCAAGGTCTGGCGCGATTTTTCGGAAAGCCCGGAAGTCGTCTACCGCGACGGCTACAAGCATATCAGGAGCGGCTGGAAAAAGGCTGGTGCTTAGGACGCAGCCGAGCTTCCTCTCAGGCGATCTGAGCCGCCGGTGGCAGGCCGGCGGGCGCGCGCTCGCGCCGCTCGTCATTGCCGTTTCCGACTGTCCCCATCAGTTTGCGGCGAAGAAAACTGGAAATGTTGTCGAAGATAAAGACGACAACAAGGATCAGCACAACCATATAGAAAACATTGGCCCAATTGGTATTGGTGCGCATGGCCTCCCACAATTTCAGACCGATGCCGCCGGCGCCGACAGCCCCTATGATCGTCGCTGACCTGGTGTTCGATTCCCAGAAATAGAGCGATTGGCTAAGGAATACCGGCAGAACCTGGGGCAGCACGCCGTAACGCTGCACCATTGCCGGCGTGGCGCCAACCGAGCGGATGCCCTCGCGCTGCTTGTCGTCGATGTTTTCCAGCGCCTCGGAGTAGAGTTTGCCGAGGGTTCCGGTGTCGGTGAAGAAGATGGCCGACATGCCGGCCAGCGGTCCCGGACCGAAGCCGCGGGTGAAGAACAGCGCCCAGATCAGCATGTCGACCGAGCGCAGGAAATCGAAGAAGCGTTTTGTCACCTGGTTGGCGATCCGGCTCGGCGTGACGTTGCGTGCAGCCAGGAAGGCGAGCGGAAAGGCGACGATCGAGGCCAGCACGGTGCCGACAAAAGCCATGACGATGGTTTGCAAGAGTTTCAGCCAGACGTCTCCATGCTGCCACTCGGCGTTGTTGAGGATGTTGTGCCAGGCGAGCGCTGCGTTTGACCGTGACGGGTCGATGCGGGCCCCGGAGACGATCAGTGACGCGACCTCGCCGAACGGCTTTCCCCAGAATGGCGAGTTCGTGTCAAAGACGAAATTGGCCCAGCCGAAGAAACGTCTCCAGGCGACGACTTCGTCATTTTGCACCTCGGCGCGGCCGAGAAAGCCGAACGAGACGTAGGCTGTCGAGCCTGGCCTGCGTTGCTCGATCCAGTCGGGCAGCGGTGTGCGCGGCGTGACAGAACTGTCCTTGGCAATATCGAAGATGACGCTTTCGGCGCCGCGCGTCACGGCGACGAGGTTTGGCGTGATGGCGATCCGGCCATTGCCAAGGGTGACAGTCGCCGCCACAACGGCGTTTTCGCGCACCGTTTCAGGTGCAGCCGGAGCGGATTGGCCCAACGGGGCGGCCGGGTTCTCGGCGGTCGGCGCGCCGGGCGCCATAAACGAGTCTTGCGATGACTTGTTGGTCGCGATCGCCGGTGCCGGTGCTGCCTCGACCTGCCGCTCGATGACGGCCATCTGCTTGACCACCCAGTCGGGATCTGGATTGGATCCCAGTTTGGAAAAGCGGGAGTAGTCGATCGTCAGATAGCTATCTTTGAACTCGATGTCGGGCCGGATTTCGTAAGACACCCAGTCGGCGAGATAAGCGCCGGCAAGATTCCAGTTCGCCTTTTCGAGCACGGTGGCGATCGAGAAGAACCACGCGCAATAGAAGGTGTAGAGAATGCAGAGAAGGATGCCGATCGGGACGGCGTAGCGCTTCCATAGAGAGCGCCGGAAGGCGTCCGGGTGGCGAGCGGCGATGTCGTCGATAGCGTCGGCGTTCATGGTGTTACTCTCCGCGCCCGTATGCGAACGCTTGCCGTCCGACAAGACGATGCCTCAGCCATGCCGAAAACTGGTCGACAGCGACTATCGTGCAGAACAGCAGAAAGACGATGGCAATGGTCTTGGCCTCATGGCCTCGGCCGATCGAAAGACGCAGGGATTCGCCGATGCCGCCGGCGCCGACGGCACCGAGAATGGTCGAAGCGCGCACATTGATCTCGAAGCGGAGCAGGAAGTAGCTCATGAAATTGGGCAGGACCTGAGGCACGATGCCGAACCACACCCGTTCGATCCAGTTGGCGCCAACAGCCCGCAAGCCTTCTTCAGGCTTCATGTCGGCATTTTCGACCACTTCGAAGAACATTTTTCCGAGCGCGCCGACGGTGTGGATGCTGACCGCGAGGATCGCCGGAATCGGTCCAAGCGAGAAGACCGCCAGAAAGAAGCCGGCGATGACGATTTCCGGAAAGGCGCGGACGATTTCAAGGAAGCGGCGCGTGGTGAAGCGGAGCCAGCGGCTGGCCGTGATGTTGCCTGCAGCCAGGAAGCAGAGCAGGAAACCGAATGTGGAGCCCACCAGCGTCGAAAACAGGGCAATGTTCAGCGTCTCGATCATCCGGTTGAAATACTCCGGGATGTAGATGCCTTGGGTCAGGTAGACCCGACCTTCGGGGTAGTCGAACTTGAGGCTGCCATCGTCATAGGGGGAAGGCAGGTCGAACAGCGCGCGCACCGGGTCGAACCAGTCGCGCGGCTTCAATTCGGTGAAAAAGTCGGCGATGTAGGGAAGGCGGTCGAAGAACTTTCCGGCGTTGGTTTCGTTGGCGAACCAGAGCGAGCCAGAGAGTGCAAGAAACAGGAAAGCCAGGCCACCGATCGTGTAAAGGCGCCGGCGAGCGGCGAGGTCGCGCCAGTGCTGCTCGACTGTGGCTGCCTCCGGCGAAAGCGCAGGCGCGCGGTAAACATCGGTCGCACTCATCGATAGATTCCCGGCGCTGATGCGGCAACGCCGCCGGCGGCACATGGCCCCGGCGGCGTTGTGGCAGTTTACTTACGAGCCGATCTTCGCCTTACGGGCATCGATGATTGCCTGATAGAATTCCGGGGTGACCGGCGAATAGCCCTTGAAGTCGCCGCCTTGTATCGCGGAGAAACAGGCCGGATCGGTTTCCGGAAGCTTGGTCAGGAAATCGGTGATCTTCTGCTTGGCGCCGGCGTCGATCGACGTACGCAAGACCAGCGGGCCGTTCGGGATCATCGGCGACTGCCACAATTCGACGAGGTCGTCCATCTTGAGCACACCCTTGTCGACCATCTTGCGGAGGTTGCCCGAGCTGTAGCCGTCCTTGAAATCGCCGACGCCGGAAGCCCAGGTGGTGCCGGCATCGAAGGTGCCCTTCAGGACTTCAAGGACAAGCTGTTCATGGCCGCCACCGAAACCGGTCGACGCGAAGTAGCTCTTCACATCCATGCCGATGTCCTTGGGCAGTGACGTGACTGGGATCAGATAACCAGAAGTCGAATCGGGATCGGCGAAACCGAGTTTCTTGCCCTTCATGTCGGCGAGTGTCTTGATGCCGGAATCGGCACGGGCGACCATGACCGAATGGTAGCCGGTCGAACCGTCGGTCTGGATCGTCGTCAGGATCGGTTGAACCGCTTCCTTGTTTTCGAGATAGATCTTGGCATAGGCGGAAGCGCCGAGCTCGGCATAGTCAAGCGTGCCGCCGAGCAGGCCCTGGATGACCCCGTCGTAGTCGGCGGCCGGGAACAGTGAAACTTTCTCGACGCCCAGCACTTCCTTGATGTGGTCGGCAAAGCACTGATAGTTGCGCAGGCGATCGGCTTCGTTCTCGCCGCCCAGAATGCCGACGCGGAATTCCTTCAGGTCCTGTGCCTGGACCTCGCCCATCGCCATGGCGAGGATGGAAACGGCACCGAAAAGTATCTTTCTAAACATTTCGCGTCTCTCCTGTTGATTCCGGCATCGCGCCGGTAGCGTTCGAATTTTGACAGCGCCCTTGACGCGGGCTGGCGATCCAGGCGCTCTTTTGTTTGTCCATGATCCTTTCTGGATACCGGTATCCACTTGTCGGGATCATGGAACTAGTAGCCAGGAAATGCGGGCTCGAGCGGTCCTGCGGATGCGGCGATTTTTTGCTTGATGGTGACGCTGGTCGAGGTGATGGCCTCGGAGATTTCACCGCCATTGCTGTCGGCACCGTAGACC
>NZ_RZSW01000413.1:0-5766 GCF_003997375.1 Mesorhizobium sp. M5C.F.Ca.IN.020.29.1.1
GCTATGTGAAGGGCCACAGCTGGAAAGTGGCGGATTTGATGACGTCCGACGTCGTCGTGGCGGACGAGGAAACTCCGATCGAGCGAATTGCCGTCCTGATGCAGGAACACGGCATCAAGCGCATACCGGTCTTGAGGGGACCGCGCCTGGTCGGCGTCGTCAGCCGTGCCGATCTTTTGCGCGCCGTCGTTGCGGCAAAGTTCGACGCCACGGCGGCAGGTGACGATGCGATCCGGCGCAGCATTCTTACGCGGCTGCGAGAGGACGCAGGCGTCAACGGAGACGCGTTAACACTCACGGTCAGCGATGGCTTGGTCCATTTTTCGGGCGCAGTCAGATCGCAGAGTGAACGGGATGCCGTGCGCGTCGTTGCCGAAGGCGTCAGAGGCGTTAAAGGTGTGTATGACCACCTGTACTTCGCGCATCCGTGAACGGCGATCCGAGGTCATACTGAGATGCGAACGCATCCTTTCGAAACCCACCGCTTCAACACCTCGGCCATCGAAGACGATCTGGCGATGCTGCAGCGGGAGACGTTCGACTACTTCATTCATGAAGCGAACCCTGCGAACGGTCTCATTCTGGACAAGACCGAAGCGAATTGGCCGGCGAGCATCGCGGCCACCGGCCTTGCGCTGGCGTCCTATCCAGTGGGAGTCGAGCGCGGGTTCATGAAGCGAAGCGCGGCTGCGGAACGCACCTTGGCGACGCTGCGCTTCTTCTGGAACAGCCCGCAGGGTCCGGATCCGGATGCCACGGGATATCACGGCTTCTACTATCACTTCCTGAACATGCAGACCGGCCGGCGAGCCTGGCAATGCGAGCTGTCCACGATCGACAGCACGTTCCTGCTGGCGGGCGCGCTGGCTGCAGGGCAGTATTTCGATGCCGATACCGAGGCCGAAGCCGAGATCCGCAGCTTGGCGGAGGCGCTTTATGGCCGAGCCGACTGGTGCTGGGCGCAGGACGGTGGAGAGACCGTCACCCATGGCTGGACACCCGAGCACGGGTTTCTGGAGTATCGCTGGGAAGGCTATGACGAAGCGCTCCTGCTCTATGTCCTGGGGCTCGGATCGCCGACACACCCCTTGCCCGAGAGCAGCTATACGGCCTGGACCGCGACCTTCCGATGGGAGAGCTGTTACGGCTACGACTATCTTTATGCGGGACCGCTGTTCATCCACCAGCTTTCGCATGTATGGATCGATTTTCGCGACCTGCAGGATGCCTTCATGCGCAGCAAGGGAACCGACTATTTCGAGAACAGCCGACGCGCCACCTTCGTCCATCAGCGTTACGCCATCGAGAACCCCCGTGGATTCGAGGGTTATGGCGAACACTGCTGGGGCATCACCGCAAGCGAGGGTCCTGGCCCTTCCACGCTCAAGTTGAACGGCATCGAACGCCGCTTCGAGGATTATGTTGCACGCGGAGTCCCGTACGGCCCCGACGATGGCACGCTTGCCCCATGGGCCGTCGTGGCCTCCTTGCCTTTTGCTCCCGAAATCGTCCGGCCGGCGATCAGCTTCTGCATCCACCAGGCCAAGCTCAAGGCCGCCAAAGCCTATGGTTTCAAGGCGGCCTTCAATCCGACGCATCCGGGGACATCCGGCAATGCCTTTGGCTGGTGGGTTTCGCCTTGGCACTTCGGCCTCAACGAAGGCCCCGTCGTGCTGATGATCGAGAACGATCGCAGCGGGCTTCTGTGGCGCCTGATGCGCTCGTGCCGGTATATCCGCAGCGGCATGCAACGGGCGGGGTTTGAAGGCGGCTGGTTGAGAGCGTTCGACCAGGAACCGACGCCGACCGCTTGATCGGATTGCGAGGCGCCTGTGCCGCAAGCCAATCATCTGTCAGCCTGGGAAATTTCGATAGCCGCTCCGGTCTTGCTGCCCGACGTTTCGGCGAGCGGGAATTGTTGATCAAAATCAAAGCGCCCACTGCCAAAATCCGGTGGTATCGATCCAGATAACCTTACGTGGGATGTCATGGTTATCATGCCAGCAAAAGCGTGTGCAGTTGCGGCGCAGCCAAATGCGACAGCGGCAGGGCAGATGTTTCTGCTGGTACTACTCGCAGTGAGCCTGCTGGCGTCGGTGGTTCATGCCAGGGCCGAAGGGCCGGTCGCCATCGCCAATCACCTCGTCGCAGCTAGTGGCGGTTTCGCCAGCCGTTCGTCGGCAGTCTGGTACGGGTCAACAAGCGGCGCATATCAGAGCTACCTTCCATCAGTTCCATGTAGCGGCGGCTATGGAACAGTATGCCACACGCCCGCCGGATTGGCCACGACTGCGAAACTGTCCACGCCAGTTACGGCCGTTCATTATTTGTCCTCTGTGGTCTCCCCGGTTTCGGCCAAAGAAGATGAAAACTATAAAGTGGCGCAGGGGTTAGGCGTCTATCTGGGAGTCTTGCCGGCGGCAATTGCGCGCCGTCTTCTTGAGAGTCACCCCGAGGCTACTATGCATGGCGGCGCCCGCGCGGTGCACATGAATACCACATCATCATCGCGGTCTTCGAGGCCGCGACGGGCGCGCGTATCGAGAACGCCAAAGTGACTGCAACCGTATCGGGACTGGGACATGTTGGGCAAAACAGCTTGGAACTTGAGCCAATGGCGATCGCCGGCACGGTGACCTATGGCGGCTTCGTCACGCTGCCCGGCAGTGACCGCTATGATATCCTGGTGGACATCAGTGTCCCGGGCCGCCCCGCGCCCGCGCGAGTCGGCCTCGCACGGCAGCAGTGACGTAAGCAGCGCCTGCCAGGCGTCGATGTCGGCTTCGCGATCGGGACAGGAACCGACGTCGCTATCGAGGCGAGTGACGTAACGCTTATCAGGGGCAGTCTTATGGGTGTCGTCACTGCGATCGAGATCAGCCGGGCGACGATGCGCCCCTGAGCCCTTACGACGGCGACTGAAGTCGTGGAGCGAAAAACTGGGACGCCTCGATACGATCTGCGATGCCCTCGTTGAGACGTTCTCGCGCAGTTTGTGCCGCGAATATTCCCGACACTTTGATCGCATCCTCCACCACAACCTCGACAAGGCGCTGCTGAGCGGCGGCGGCTCCTCGCCCGCCTTCGGAGGCGGGTCTGTCACGTTTCCGATCAACATCTACCGGGCGGGACGGGCCACAAACAAAAATCGGCAGTGAAGCAGTCCCTATCGAAGGATCGCCGTCGAAGGATCACGTTCGTGGTTGCGCGCCAACCTGCACGGACCAGATGCCGAGCGACACGTTCGACTTCATGTGCTTACCCGACCCGGCTCGCTTGAGGCACTGAAGGCGCCGGCGCTGCCATCGGCCAATGGCTTCTACGACGACGGCATCAGAGCCGAGGCGCAGTTTTCGATGGGCTTCATGAAGTCATCGCGAGAGTGGCCGGTGGGCAGCCCGAGCGCATTCGGCGCGCCGGGCGCCGGCGGCTCACTCGCATTCGCCGATCCCGAGACGGGCATCGCCTTCGCCTACGTCACCAACCGGATGAGCGCCAAGGTGCTCTGCAGCGCACGCGACCAAGCGCTACAGCGCGCTTTGGCCTCAGTACTTGCCTGTCGGCCGCGTGATGAGTGCATCGGTAGCATCGATGCTCAGCGAGCAAGTCAATGCGCAATGCGCGTACACCAAAGTGGTTGAGGCGGGACAGGTTTGCGCGCCAAAGGACTAACCGCTCGCACGGTAACGCTCTGAGGACCGTTGGCACTGATCGTTTCGGTGTCGAGCGCGGCATCTTGTGCGTGAATGAGCTTCTCCTCTGCGCGGGAGCGCTGCAATTCCGGACGTCGAAATGCGATGTGTTGCCGGTGTCGCGGCGAAAGAGAGCTGCGCGTAATCGGTATGTTCTCTAATAAGTCAAGGATGGAAATCAGTGGAATGTTGCCCGTGCCAAGCAGTGGACCCGTAAGCGGGAGCTTTGATGTGGATCAATGCCGCAACATGCGACGTCGCTAATATATTGTATATTGTATATTGCCAGGCATGAAAGGGGCCTGTCATGGAAATTACAACGCACGACCTCATGACGGTGCTGCATGGAATGGGGTTTGGAGCCCTGTTCATGCTGGCGTTCTCCGGCGCGCTGGTCGAACTCTATCGAATTTCTGCGCCTGGCGCGCCGCCGGCGATGAGCGCGGGAGGCCAGACACTGCTTGGTCTTTACCTCGTGGCGATGGTGATACTCGCGTGGCTCACTGTGTTCTCTGGCACCTACGTCATCTATCCTTGGTATCGAGCCGTTCCGCCGGAAGGCGTCACCGATCTTGCGGACTATCCGCGGAGATTGCTCCTGTCCAGCGGGAAGACATCCGAGTGGCATAACGTCGGCATGGAATGGAAAGAGCATGTAGGCTGGCTAGCACCGATCGCCATGACCATGGTGGCCTACGTCACCATGAAATACGGGCGAGCAATCATTCAACACCGAAACATGCGCATCTCCGTACTAGCCTTCGCCGTGGCTGCTTTTGTCGCCACGGGAATCGCCGGAGCGTTCGGCGCATTCCTGAACAAGTACGCTCCGATTCGGGGTGGTGATGTGATCATTCTGATGCAGGGGGAAGGGACATGAATACGTCGCAAAAACCGGTCGAGTTTGGAAAGATCGTTGAGACGATCCCGAATGGCCCCGGAGCTGCGGCCATTCTGGCAGCGGGCATCGGTTGTGCTGCCATCGGCGTTCTAGCATTCGCCCTCTGAGCTGTCGCCCGGATTGCGAGGTCTGTTGAATTTCTACAATCCTGTCGGCCCGCTCTCCGGCAAGACGACCGTAACAATCATCGTTTGGCTCGTTGCTTGGTACGGGCTGTCACGGATTTGGCAAAGGGAAACGGTGAACATGCGCGCCGTCAATGTCGCAGCGCTCGTCTTGCTCGGGATAGGATTCCTACTAACCTTCCCGCCGTTCTGGTACCTTTTCGTGTAGCCTCCGGGGTTCGCCGCCGTATCCATCATCACTCGAGCTTGCCAACTTGCTGGCCAACGCCGCGCATCATGTTTTCGGGTGATATCGGGCCAGGCTACAAGATCCTTCAGAACGATCCGGAAGGCCCGGCCGGTGTCGACTATCTCATCTGCGAAGCGACCTATGGCGACCGGGACCGGCCGGACGTTTCGCCCGAGCAGCGGCGGTTTCAGCTCGGCGACGTGGTACGCGGCGCTGCCGGGCAAATGGCCCCCCTCATCATTCCCTCCTTCGCCGTCGAGGTAGCAATTCAAAGACTGGAAACGGTCGGGCCGGCGCGATCTGCTGCCGGCCCTTGTTTTGGAGATCCGTCACGTGCTGTTCTGCGCGAGGCATCGAACTGGTGGAAACAGCCTACTCGCTTGCTTCCCGGCCCGACACCTGCTCGATGTGGATTCTGAAGAAGACGTGCGGAGTGCTGTCTGAAACGGGAGGCATAACCGGCTTAAGGGCTCCAGGCTCCCACCAGTTCGCGTGCTTGCTCAACACTGACCATGCATGATCGCGCTGAACCTTATGGCCGATCCGATCCGGCAGTTCTTCGTATTGGCCATCGACAACCACGCTTCTCCAGCCGCGACCCTGGCCATGTTCGTCGACCTGGAACGACACCAGCGGATTGGCCCGCATCCAGTCGATCTTCTTGCCCGGCATGGAAAACGCATAGAGATGATTGTCCGCGTGGGCGTAGTTGACGCACACGACGTAGGGTTGCCCGTCGTTCGCGCATGCTAAGTGGCCGATACGATTGGCCGCCAGCAATTTCGTGCATTCCAAGGCAGAAAGTGTGCGGATCAGCAT
>NZ_RZSW01000414.1:0-5753 GCF_003997375.1 Mesorhizobium sp. M5C.F.Ca.IN.020.29.1.1
CCACAGCGCCGAGCTTATGGCCCCCGGCCACCGCATATTCCCGGATCGCAGCCTCCGCTGCTTCGGCCGTCCAGTCGCCTGAAATCGCCTTCAGTGCCGCATGAGCACCCCGCAGGATCTCGCGCGCATCACCGCCGAGCAGCGCCGCCGCCTTCTCGTCGATCCGCAGCGGCCGCTCGGCAAACAGGAAGGCGGCACCGTCGGCCAGCTCAACCAGTGTCTTGGCTCGCTCCTTTAAGCCGGGCAGGGCGGCGAGCAACTGCGCCTTGCGCGTATCGTCGAGGCGCGCTGCGATCGCCGGGCCGCCTTCCAGATAGGGCAAAGTGGCGATGAAGATATCGAGCAATTCGGCGTCGTTCATGCGGCGCATATGCACGCCGTTCAGCGCCTCGAGCTTGGCGAAGTCGAAGCGGGCGGCCCCCTTGTTGACGTCGCCGATGTCGAACCAGGCAATCATGTCGGCGATCGACATGACCTCGTCGTCGCCGTGGCTCCAGCCAAGGCGCGCCAGGTAGTTGAGCAGTGCCTCAGGCAGGTAGCCCATGGCACGATAGGCTTCGACGCCTAGGGCACCGTGCCGCTTCGACAGCTTGGCGCCGTCGGCGCCATGGATCAGCGGGATATGCGACATCGACGGCACGTCCCAGTCCATGGCTCGATAGATCACCATCTGGCGGGCGGCATTGGTCAGATGGTCGTCGCCGCGGATGATGTGGGTGATGCCCATGTCATGGTCGTCGACGACGACGGCATGCATATAGGTCGGATTGCCGTCCGAGCGCAGGATGATGAAATCGTCGAGATCCTTGTTGGGGAAGCGGACTTCGCCCTGCACGCGGTCATGCACCACCGTCTCGCCGCCGGCCGGCGCCTTGATGCGGATCGCGCCCTTGGCGCCGGCCGGCGCCTCCGACGGGTCGCGGTCGCGCCAGCGGCCGTCATAGCGAGGAGGCAGCCCCTTGGCACGCGCGCTCTCGCGCATCGCCTCCAGCTCGGCCGGCGTCGCATAGCAGTAATAGGCTTTGCCGAGCCGCACCAGCTCCTCGGCGACCGCGCGGTGGCGCGGCGCGCGCTCGAGCTGCGATACCGGCTCGCCGTCCCAGGTGAGGCCGAGCCAGGCGAGCCCATCGAGAATGGCAGCGGTTGCCGCATCGGTCGAACGCTCGCGATCGGTGTCCTCGATGCGCAGCAGCATCTTGCCGCTAGTGTGTTTCGCATACAGCCAGTTGAACAGCGCCGTGCGCGCCCCGCCAATATGCAGGAAGCCGGTGGGCGAGGGGGCAAAACGGGTGACGACCTTGTCGGACATGGGACTCTCAGGCAAGCGCAGGAAACGGATGTGGTTGCGCGGACTTTCGCGCGTCGCGCGTTCATGTAGCATAGGAGGTCAAGGGCGCAAGGGGCAGACCCGATGGCTGGACCAGGCCGGGGCGTGGACGAGAGCGAGGGCGCGATCACAAGCGTCAGCGAACGATCGCTGTTTGCCGACGTTCCTCACGCCGAGCCGCTACCCGCTTTGCTGCCTGCATCGCACCCGGCCACCCAGCCTCTTTCGCCGGAGCGCTCCGCGCCAATACCGGCTCCACAACCGGGGCCCGTCATTCGTTTCCGCCGACAGCTCAGCCATCTTTCACCATCCGGTATCCGCAACAGCGTGGCCTCGGCAGCCGGCCTGGAACTCGACCGCGGCGTCGCCTTCCTGCTGGTGCCGGTTTTTCTGGCGTGCGGGGTGATCGTCTATTTTTCGCTTACCGTCGAACCGGACTTTCCGCAGCCCATTGCCGTCGTGGTCCTCACGGCATTGTGTGCGGCTGTCACCCGCTCATGGCGCAAGACGCATCTGTGCTTCATGGCAGCGTTGCTGTGCGCACTCGGTGTTCTCGCCGCCAAGGTTGAGACCTGGCGCGCGGGAACGCAGATGCTCGGTTCGGAAATCCAGACCCAGCTCACCGGCCGTGTCGTTAGGCTCGATCAGATGGCGAACGGCCGGATCAGGCTGACCATCGACGTGATGTCGACCGCCCGGCCGACACTGCGTTATGCACCGGGACGCGTCAGGGTTTCGGCACGCAAAATTCCCGCTGAGATAACTGCAGGCTCGGTGGCAACCGGTTATGTGCGGCTTTTGCCTCCGACTGGCCCGGTTAGGCCGGACAGTTATGACTTCTCCTTTGACAGCTATTTCGCCGGTATCGGTGCCAGTGGCTTTTTCCTCGGCGATCCGAAGATCGTCGTTTCCGAGGATGTGCCGTTCGCCGCGCGCCTTTCTTCCTCGATCGAAAAGGCGCGCGAAAACATTGCCGACCATATCAGGGACAGCATTGGTGGCGCCGAGGGGGAGATTGCCGCCGCACTGATCATCGGCGTGCGTGCCGGCATTCCCGAAGAGATAAACGAATCGATGCGGCGCACCGGCATCTACCACATCATCTCGATTTCCGGCCTGCACATGGCGCTTGTCGCCGGCACGATTATGGGATTGCTGCGCGGCGCCTTTGCGCTGTTTCCCGATTTTTCGTCACGCCGGCCGGTCAAGAAATATGCGGCTGCTGCCGCACTCCTTTCCATCGCTGCCTATCTCATTTTTTCCGGTATCGTGGTCGCGGCTGAACGCAGCTTCATCATGCTGGCGGTAATGCTTGTCGCCGTGCTGTTCGACCGAGCGGCACTTACCATGCGCAATCTGACGATTTCTGCCATCGCCGTCATCGTCGTGTCGCCGCACGAGGTGGTCGGCCCAAGCTTCCAGATGTCCTTCGCCGCGACTGCTGCTCTCGTGGGCGCCTATGCCGGCTGGTCCGACTATCGTGCCGACAGGGCCACGGCGCCGCCACAGCGACGGTCGCCGGTCGCTTTCGTCACGCGAAAACTCGCCGCTGGGACAGGTACCATCGCAATGACCTCCATCATTGCCGGCAGCGCCACCGCGCTCTTCGCCATCTGGCACTTCCAGCGCGTATCGCCGCTTAGCCTGTTCGCCAATCTGGCGGTCATGCCAATCGTCACGGTCGTCATGTTCCTGGCCGTCCTCAGCGCTCTGGCAATGCCTTTCGGCTTCGACGGACCTTTCCTCTACATGATGGGCAAGGGACTGACGGCCATGATCGCAATATCGGGATGGATTTCCGAGCGGTCGCCGGTCGATGCAGTCGGGCTGATCTCGTTGCAGTCGGTTCTGCTGGTGACGGTCGCCCTGGTCATCGCTACGATGGCGACGACATGGTTGCGGCTTGCGGCACTTCCCTTTGCGCTCGCCGGCCTGCTGACGATTTCCGACACGCGCGCCCCCGATGTGCTGATTTCGGAAGATGCGCATCTGGTGGCGCTGCCGATCGGCGGCGGCGAACTTGCCGTCAACCGGGTGCGTTCGAACGAATTCACCACCGACAACTGGAAACATGCGCTGGTTTCAGCGACCATTGTCGAGCCGGAGACATTCGAAAAAGGAGACGTGCGGTTCGACATCGCCGACCCGGCCGACCTGCCGCCTGGAGCGCCCTTCTACTGCACTGCCGGCCTGTGCCTCGCCCGGCACCCGTCCGGCGCGATCATCGCACTCGCCGACGACCGCAAAACCGCACGGCCAGCCTGTGCCTTTGCCGATTTGATCGTCATCGACGATGCCACAGCCTATTATAATCCCTGCCGCAATCCGCTGGTTCTCGTCGTCACCAAACGGCAGCTCGCTCGCGTGGGCAGTGCCGCCGTCTTCTTCGATCCGCTATCAGCGACGACGCGCGCAGAAATCCGTTTTGCCGTCAGACAGCCATATAGGCCCTGGCACGAGCAGCGGAGATTTTCGCGCGAGGCGAGGGGCTTGCCGCCATACCGCAGGGCCGAGAAACCCAAGAAGCCTGCCGCTCAGTAACGCCGGATCAGTCCGACGAGCTTGCCTTGCACCTTGACCCGGTCCGGCCCGAAGATGCGCGTCTCATAGGCCGGATTGGCGGCTTCCAGTGCAATCGAGGCGCCCTTGCGGCGGAACCGCTTCAGCGTCGCTTCCTCCTCGTCGACCAACGCAACGATGATCTCGCCAGGCTGGGCGGTGTCGGCGTTGCGGATGATGACCGTGTCGCCGTCGAAAATGCCGGCCTCAATCATCGAATCACCCTTGACCTCCAGCGCGTAGTGCGTGCCGCCGGTGATCATGTCCGGTGGTACCGAGATCGAATGCGTCTGGTGCTGGATGGCGTCGATCGGCACACCGGCAGCGATGCGGCCCATCACCGGTATGGAGATGGTGGCAACGACGTCGTCGTCATTGCCGGCCGCGGGCAGGCGCGAAGGCGCCGGTTTGATCTGTCGTCCGAGGCTGCCCTGCCCAAGGCTGCCCTGAATGACGCTTGGCGAGAATTTGCGCGCCGCATTGAGGCCGGGCGCGATCGAATCGGGCAGGCGCAGCACCTCCAGCGCGCGGGCCCGGTTGGGCAGGCGGCGAATAAAACCGCGCTCCTCCAGCGCCGTGATCAGCCGATGGATCCCCGACTTCGAGGCGAGGTCGAGCGCTTCCTTCATCTCGTCGAACGAGGGCGGAATGCCGCTTTCCTTCAGCCGCTCGTGGATGAACATCAGCAGTTCATGTTGTTTGCGTGTCAGCATCGTGACCCCCAACAGAATCAGAAAAACAAACCCAGAACAAACACTATCTGTTCCAGTTGTGTTCCGCAACCGTTTAAAGTTTAATGAATGTGTTGACGTTTTGTTCAGCGTAGCATCAGTACGCTGCACGCGGCGCCCGTCGCGGCTGGGGGAGCGAATGGCTCGCGCACGATCAGCCCGTTGGCGTCGGCCAGCATTTTGAGCATCGAGGAATCCTGGACGCCGAACGGGGTCGCCAGTGGCGTGCCGGCTTCTTCCTTCACCACCGCGCGTACATAATCCTGCCTGAGATCGTTGGCCGGCATGGCGGCGCCGAGCCGCGCCTGACGAATGTCCTGCCGGAAGGCGCGGCCGCCGAGCCGCGCAAGCAGCGGCTTCAGAAAGAGCTGCGTGCAGACCAGGCTCGCCACCGGATTGCCAGGCAGGCCGATGCAGCGGATGTCGCCCAGCCGCCCGAACATCAACGGCTTGCCGGGCCGCATGGCGATTTTCCAGAAATCGAGCGTCATGCCTTCACCGGTCAGCACGTCATGGACCAGGTCATGGTCGCCGACCGAGGCGCCGCCCAGCGTGACAATGACATCGGCGCCTGCGTCGACCGCTTGTTTCACCAGCGTGGCGATCGCCTCCTTGCGGTCGGGGGCGATGCCGAGATCGAGCGCGCTGGCGCCGACCGAGCGGGCCGCGGCGGCGACGCCATAGGCATTGGACGAGATGATCTGGTCGGGGCCAAGGTCGCTGCCCGGCGGCAGCAATTCGTCGCCGGTGGCGATGATGGCGATCAGCGGCCGTTTCACCACGCTGACCTGCGGGTGGTTGGCCGATGCCGCCAGCGACAATGCCGCCGGATCAAGCGGGCGGCCTCTCTCCAGCAGGACGTCGCCCTTCGAGAAATCGAGCCCGAGGCGGCGGATGTTGCGGCCTTCAACCGTCGACGCGGTCACTTCGACGCTGCCGCCGCCGAGATCCCTGGCATTCTCCTGGATAACGATGGTGTCGGCGCCTGCAGGAAGCGGCGCGCCGGTGAAGATGCGCACGGCCTGCGCCGGGCCGACTGTTCCGGCAAAGCCGCGTCCGGCCGGCGCCATGCCGATCACCGAAAGTCTTGCGGGCACGGACGCGACGTCCTCGGCCCGCACGGCATAGCCGTCCAT
>NZ_RZSW01000415.1:0-5738 GCF_003997375.1 Mesorhizobium sp. M5C.F.Ca.IN.020.29.1.1
CACGGACACGGGAAACTTGGCAACGATCACCCAATCGGGTCCACAAATCGCTTTTTCGCCAAGAATCTGCCACAACGCGAATTCGATCCGGACAAGGCTCGATTCCACCTCAAGAAGGCTGGCCTTTTGGATCTGAGGATCAGCTTATCTACTGCAGATGCAGCTTTCCCAGGGGCAGTCGATGCCGCGGCGATTTACCAGCAAGATGCAGCCAAAGCCGGCGTTAACATTGATGTAGTCCGCGAGGCGAATGATGGCTATTGGGACACTGTTTGGTTGAAGAAGCCTTTTTACATGAGCTACTGGCTCGGCCGGCCCACTGCGGACTGGATGTTCTCTCAGGGCTATGCCGCTGATGCCGCGTGGAACCAAGGGCATTGGAGGAACGCTCGTTTCAACGAACTTTTGGTGGCTGCCCGGTCTGAGCTTGATGACGCGAAGCGTTCGGAGATGTATGCAGAAATGCAGAGTATATGCAGAGACGACGGCGGCGAAGTTATACCGGTTTTTGCGAACAACGTGAGTGCTCTATCAAGGAAAATCGCTCACAAAAAGCTCGCCTCGAACTGGGATCTGGACGGTTTCCGTTGCGCAGAGCGCTGGTGGTTCGCCGATGCATGATCTGACGCAGTATTGAAAATGGCTCCAATAGCGAAGATCATCGGTCAGCGCGTCGCCTTGGGCATGCTGACCTTATGGATTGTTTCTGTACTCATATTCGCCGGAGTGCAGCTTCTACCAGGTGACATTGCTACCGAAATGCTGGGGCAGTCGGCAACTGCAGAGACAATCGCCGCCTTCCGGAAAAGCCTCGGCCTTGATCTGCCCGTCCATCTTCGGTACGCCTATTGGCTGGCTGACGTGCTCCGAGGAGATTTGGGAACAGCGCTCTCCAACGGCCGAGATATCGGCGAACTCATTCGACCAAGGTTGTTCAATACACTGTTCCTGGCATTGACGGCCGCGATAATGGCCGTCCCCTCAGCGTTGCTGGGCGGATTACTTAGTGCGCTCTATCGCAACACATTCTTCGATCGTCTGATCAATGTTTTTACACTCAGCTCGATTTCACTTCCAGAATTTTTCATCGCTTACATCCTCATCATGGTCCTATCAGCGAAAGCTGGTATTTTCCCGAGCCTCTCTGACGTCGATTCCACAGCCGGTCTTGCCGGCCGTCTGAATGCAGTCGCCCTTCCCGCACTTACGCTTATGCTAGCAGTCTTGGCCCATATGACGAGGATGACCAGGACATCAATCATCAACCTTCTTTCAAATCAATACATTGAGACAGCCCGGCTTAAGGGCTTGCCAGAATGGCGCGTGCTTGTTCGGCATGCATTGCCGAACGCTTGGGCGCCGATCGTCACCGTTATCGTATTGAACTTGGCATACCTGATCACGGGGGTCGTAATCGTGGAGGTCGTCTTCGTCTACCCAGGCCTCGGGCAGCTCATCGTGGATTCGGTACAGAAAAGAGACATTCCTGTCGTGCAAGCCTGCAGTCTGATCTTCGCAGCCACTTACGTCCTGCTCAATCTCACGGCCGACGTGTTGTCGATCGTAACCAACCCGCGCCTTATGCATCCAAAATGATGTGCGATAGCCGTGAACAAGCGATGAGCGAAACAAATGACGGTGATTGACGCGCGAGCAATTCTCGTTTCGGGAGGCAGGAGGTTTGTCTCGGCGCCGGTAAGCGCAAAATTCGGGATGGTGGTCATCGCGATGTACGTGCTGGCGGCCCTGTTGGCCCCGCATCTGACTCCTTACGGTGAGGCCGAGATTGTTGGTACGCAATTCGAACCATGGAGTTCCAAATTTTGGCTCGGAACCGACAATCTTGGGCGTGATATGTTATCTCGACTTGCGTTCGGAGCTCGAAACACAATCGGCATCGCGTTGCTCACGACCTGTCTCGCCTTTTCCATTGGCGCCTTCGCCGGCTTGGCTGCTGCCACCTTTGCCGGATGGCTCGACCAAATACTGGCACGCCTCGTGGATGTTCTGATGTCCATACCGCAGCTTATCTTTGCGCTGCTGCTGCTCTCAATCTTCGGCACTTCGGTCTCCGCATTGGTGGTCGTCATTGCTCTCCTGGACTCCACGCGTGTGTTTCGGCTGAGCCGGGCGGTCGCAATCAACGTCGCGGTTTTGGACTATGTCGAAGCAGCAAGGCTCCGCGGCGAAGGAGCCACGTGGATCATGACACGCGAGATATTGCCCAACATAGCCCCTACCCTGGTAGCTGAGTTCGGCCTCCGGTTTTGCTTCGTGTTCCTGCTGATCAGCGCTTTGTCGTTTCTTGGTCTGGGGATCCAGCCGCCTACAGCCGATTGGGGTTCGATGGTCCGTGATACCGCGACATTGATTTCTTATGGTGACATCACCCCGCTTCTGCCAGCCGGAGCGATTGCTCTACTGGCGGTGGCAGTGAATTTGGTTGTGGACTGGTTCCTCCACTCAGCAAGCGGGCTTCACGAGGCTTGAGGTCGCCTCGCGGTCTTGAGACGGAAAAAAGGTCGAAAGAAAAGTTGCTGATGTTGACCCAACTGTTTGGTGAGTTCTGCAAGCCCCAAAGTGCATAGCTCTCTCGAATCTCAGAAAGGTTGGCTAAGAATCTGCTAACCCTACGGCCCGTATTATCCGGTAGGACTTTGCAAGCTGGGCTTGTATGTGGCGCAGCAGCCGGATTCGCAATGGTACACTGCAGTGGCTTGCATACCTATTCTGTTTGGATGGACGGGCTCTCCACTAGCAGCCCAAATCGAAAAAAGACCGACGACCGGCAATCAACCGAGCGGAAACTGCAAATGTCGAAAGAAATCGCATTGTTGGACTAGCGAGATGACCTGAAGCCTTCCGAGCGTGCGCCAGCCAGCTGGTCGGAAAAGCCCGACAGGTTGCTCAACATACGCAACCTTCGGATTGAGGCTACCGTCTACCCACCGTGCGAGAGCCCAAGGAATCTGATCCTCGTTCATGACGTCTCACTAACTCTGGAACGCGGCAAGGTTTTGGGATTGATTGATCGGGCGCCGGCAAGTCGACCATAGGTCTGGCCAGCATGGGCTATTGTCGAGGTGGCGTTAGAATCACTGGCGGTGAGGTCGTTCTCAACGACCATGACATACTGACGGGCGGAGCAAGCGGCATGCGCAGGCTCCGGGGTCGCGAAATATGCTATGTTGCCCAATCGGCCGCAGCCGCATTCAATCCCGCGTACCGGCTGATGGACCAGGTGATAGAGGCGGCACTTCTACACGGCACCGGAACTCGGGCTGGAGCCAAGACACGAGCCGTTGAATTGTTCAAAAAGCTTAACCTTCCTGATCCGGAGAACATCGGCAGACGTTTTCCTCACCAGGTTTCGGGGGGTCAGTTGCAGCGCGTCATGACCGCAATGGCACTCTGCTCGAGCCCTGACCTCATTGTCTTTGACGAGCCTACCACCGCGCTCGATGTCACCACGCAAATCGATGTACTGGCTGCGATACGGGACGCCATCCGCGATACGGGCGTCGCCGCCCTTTATATCACTCACGACTTGGCGGTGGTCGCGCAGGTCGCGAACGAAATAGCGGTGCTACGGCATGGCAAGCTGATAGAGCGGGGCATGACGCAGCAAATCATTAACAATCCCGGCGAGCAATACACGCGAGCCCTCGTTTCAGTACATCGTATTGCTCACGAGCAGAAGGATCGTGACTCTCCACCAGTGCTATCAGTATTAGGCGTGACAGCAGCTTACGGCAACGGAGCAGTCAAGGTATTGCACGACATTTCCCTGGAGCTTCAGCCTGGACAAACTCTCGCAGTAGTCGGTGAATCGGGCTCTGGCAAATCAACGCTTGCACGCGTGATCACTGGATTGCTGCCGCCTCTGACCGGTAGGATTCAGTTCGATGGGAGCCCTCTTCCACGCCGGCTGGCTGAGCGGTCTAAGAAGGATCTCCGCCGCCTGCAACTGAATCAGATGGCGGATGTCGCGATGAATCCACGCCAGACTGTCGCCACGATCATCGGGCGACCGATAGAATTCTATTTCGGGATCGGCGGCGCCGAGCGTGATCAACGTGTGGTCGAACTGCTTGACAAAATCGAGATGGGGAAGGGCTTTGCGGACCGATATCCGGCAGAACTGTCGGGCGGTCAAAAGCAGCGTGTTTGCATCGCTCGGGCGCTTGCGGCAAAGCCGAAGCTGATGATTTGCGATGAGGTGACTTCGGCCCTTGATCCCTTGGTCGCCAACGGAATTTTGAAGCTGTTGCTGCAGCTGCAAAAGGACGAGAAGGTGGCCTATCTCTTGATTACCCATGACCTTGCGACAGTGAAGTCAATTGCCGATTCGATAGCCGTGATGCATCGCGGGCGGGTGGTACGCTACGGATCAAAGGGTAAAGTTCTTGCCCCACCGTTCGATCCCTATACCGATCTTCTCCTGTCTTCCGTTCCGAAAATGGAGGTCGGCTGGCTAGATAGAGCAATCAGTTCCCGACGGATGGAGAGCGCCGGGAACTAGCCGGCCGGGATTAAGTTAAGTCGTCGACCGTGAACAATCCGGGCCCTAAGCGGCGACCGACTTCGGCCGAAGTTGAAGCAGGGCGATCAAGAGCGACAAAGAATCCTTCAGCCACCTGAGCAGGAGGGAGAAGTTGTAGCCGGCGGCGGCCAGGATGGCGTTGAGGGCGTCGCCCTGCTGGCCGGCGAGGTAGTTGCGGCCCATCCTGTGCTCAGCCTTGATGTGGCCGATGACGGGCTCGACCGCCGACCGCCGCCGCATCTGGCGCTTGATGGCTGGGGTGACGCGGCGCTTCTGGCCGGCGGTGAAGACCCTGAACTTGTGGCTCTGCGGTGCGTTGTGGCCGCGATAGCCGGCGTCGGCGAGGATGCGGCTGATCTCGTTGCGGGCTTGGCGAAGACGTGTCATTCGATCCGCTTTAGCTTGGCCAGGTGATTGGAGAAGGCGGTGGGACCAGCCAGGCCGGCGAGATCGCTGAAGAAGCGAAGTTGGCCGGCCTGGAAGGCGTTCTGCAGGCTCTCAAGGAACAGCCGCCTGAACAGGCGTGACAGAACCCGCACGGGCAGGAGGAACCCCGGCCGGCAGGCTACCCAGCGCTGGCCGTCCAGCGATAGGCGCCGCCCGGCACGACGCAGTGTATATGCGGGTGATGGTGGAGATTCTGACCCCACGTGTGCAGCACGGCGACCACGCCGATGGCTGCGCCCAGATACCTGGGATCGGCGGCCGTCACCCTCAGGGCGTCAGTCGCGGCCTTGAACAGGATCGCATAAACCGCCGCCTTGTTTTGGAAGGCGATCTCGGCGACTTGGGCTGGCAAAGTGAAGACCACGTGGAAGTATGGGACAGGCAGCAGCTCGGCCTGACGCTCGGCCAGCCACTGGGCGCGAGCCAGGCCCTGGCACTTGGGACAATGGCGGTTGCGGCAGGAGTTATAGGCTTGCCGCACGAGGCCGCAGTCGGTGCAGTGTTCGGCGTGACCGCCCAAGGCCGCGGTCCGGCAAGCCTCCACCGCGGCCATGACCCGCCGCTCGACACGCCCGAGATGGCCGGCATGGTCGCGGCGATAATCAGCCCCGTGACGGTGGAATACATCCGCCACTTCCAGATCCGGGCGCATGGCTCGCGGCTCAGCCGGGCGGCGTGATCCCTGTCATCGGGCAATGAATATTCCCTGATTGTGGGCATCGAAAATTCCCTAGTTGTCGCTGCTGCC
>NZ_RZSW01000416.1:0-5733 GCF_003997375.1 Mesorhizobium sp. M5C.F.Ca.IN.020.29.1.1
CCTTCGTGTAGCTCGGCGCGTTGGCCGGCGCCTTGGCCTGCGCGCCGGTGATGACGTCAAATTTGTTGACGCCGTGATATTTGTCGGCGGCCGCCTCGGCCGGTCCATAGCCCTTGCCCTTCTGGGTTACGACATGGATCAGCACCGGGCCGTCGGCATTGTCGCGGACGTTCTTCAGCACCGGGATCAGGTGCTCGAGATTATGACCGTCGATCGGGCCGATGTGATAGAAACCCATTTCCTCGAACAGCGTGCCGCCAGTGACGTAGCCGCGCGCATGCTCGACCGCCCGCTTGATGGCGCGATCTGCGCGTTCGCCGAGATAGGACGTCAGTTTCTTGCCGAAATCGCGCAAGCCCAGATAGGCCTTGCCCGACGCAAGGCGGGCCAGATAGGCGCTCATTGCGCCGGTCGGCGGAGCGATCGACATGTCGTTGTCGTTGAGGATGACGATCAGACGGGCATCGAGCGCGCCAGCATTGTTCATCGCCTCATAGGCCATGCCGGCCGACATGGCGCCGTCGCCGATAACGGCAATGACATTGTTGCGGCCACCGGAGAGATCGCGTGCCATTGCCATGCCGAGGCCGGCGGAAATGGAGGTCGAGGAGTGGGCGGCGCCGAACGGATCGTATTCGCTCTCGGCGCGCTGGGTGAAACCGGACAGGCCGCCCTCTTGCCGCAGCGTGCGGATGCGGTCGCGGCGGCCGGTCAGGATCTTGTGCGGATAGGCCTGGTGGCCGACGTCCCAGATCAGCCGGTCGTCTGGCGTGTTGAAGACATAATGCAATGCGACCGTCAGTTCGACCACGCCAAGGCCAGCACCGAGATGTCCGCCGGTGTGGGACACGGCGTCGATCAACTCGGTGCGAAGCTCCGACGCCAACTGCGGCAGATCACCTGCGTCAAGCGTCCTGAGGTCGGCCGGGATGCGGACCTTGTCGAGAAGTGGCGTATGGAGCTTTGCGTTCACTGGTGCTAGGGCCTGCTTTTATCCACGTGCGAAATAGGCCGCTGGCCGGCGAATGTAAATGCGTGCGAGTGACGCGGCGTAGATTCAAAGTGTTAGGGCTTCCTTTACGCGTCCAAAAGGACGCGCGGCGCTCTAATTGTCCGGCAGCGGAATGAACTCTTCCTCATCTCCAGGAACGATATCGAAGCGGCCTGTCTTCCACTCTTCTTTCGCCTGTTCGATGCGTTCCTTCGACGATGACACGAAATTCCACCAGATGTAGCGCTTGGAGCCGAGCGAGGCGCCGCCGAACAGCATGAAATGCGCTCCACCTTCCGAGGACACGACGATCTCGTCGCCGGGCCGGAACACCAGCAGCCGCTCGGCCGGAAAGCGGTCGCCGGAGATCGAAACCTCGCCTTCCAACGTATAGATGGCGCGCTCCTCGGCATCGGCAGGGATTTTCACGCTGGCCCCGGGCGCCAGGCTGAGGTCTGCATAGAGCGTGTCCGAAGCGGTCACGACCGGAGACCGCAGCCCGGAAAAGGCGCCGATGACGATGCGCCCGCTGACGCCTTCGGCGTCGATCTCGGGCAGACGCATGGCCGCCGTATTCTCGAAGATCGGGTCGACCTCCTCCTTGTCGTCGGGCAGCGCCAGCCATGTCTGCAGGCCGGACACCGACATCGGCGCGCCGCGCAGCTCCTGTGGCGTACGCTCGGAATGGACGATACCGCGGCCGGCGGTCATCAAATTCACGTCACCGGGCTGGATTACCATTTCGGTGCCGAGCGAATCGCGATGCCTGATCTTGCCGTCGAACAGGTAAGTGACCGTCGACAGGCCGATATGCGGATGCGGACGGACGTCGAGCGCCTGGCCGGCACGCAAAATCGCCGGGCCCATGCGATCGAAGAAGATGAAGGGACCTACCAGCCGGCGCCTGGCGGTTGGCAAGGCACGGTGAACCTGAAAGCCGCCAATATCCTTGGCGTTCGGAATGACCATCAGTTCGATCTGGTCGCTGGCGAAGGCGTCACCGGGCAGAGGGTCGTTTCCGGGGAAGAAGCTCATGCGGTCTTCCTCAGGCGAAGCGGAGTGCAGACTTGGCTTTCGCCTTGGCCGCCACCTCTTCGCGATTGCGCGGATGCTGTTTCGTCTCGAGGCTGTCTAGCAATTCGCGCGCCGACGCGGCTATGGCCTCGACGGCGTGGTCGAACGCATGCTGGTTCTGTTTCGACGGCCGCGTCGTTCCGCTCAGCTTGCGGACAAACTGGAGTGCGGCATCGCGGACCTCGTCATTGGTTGCCGGCGGATCGAAATTGAACAGGGTCTTGATGTTTCTGCACATCGTTCGCGATCTCCTCTCGTCCTGGAGCCGTTTTCAAACGGGATGAATTTTATCCTCAATCATGATCATATCCAAAAGCCGCGAGGCGAAATTGTCGTTCGAGACCGCGCTTTACTCCGCGTCCAGCGGCTCTGTCCCCACCGGCTTACCGTCGCGCGAAAGCCTGATCTTTTCGACCTTGTCCTCGGCCGCCTTGAGCAGCCGATCGCAATGGACCTTCAGTGCCTCGCCGCGCTCATAGATGCGGATTGACTGGTCGAGCGGCACGTCACCGCGCTCCAGATCATCGACGATTTTCTCCAGCGCGTCGAGCGCCTGCTCGAAGCTCATTGCCTTAACGTCTTCGTTGGTCTCACCAGCCATCGTCTATCCTTTCATCAATCGTCCGACATGGGCGGCGACCGAAAATGCCAATCCCTGCAGGTCGTAGCCGCCCTCGAGCAGGCTGACGAGCCGGTTGTCGCTGTGGCGACCGGCGCGCTGCATCAACTGGCCGGTTGCCCAGTCGAAATCGCGCTCGGTCAGGTTGATCTCGGCCAGCGGATCGCGGTGGTGCGCATCGAAGCCGGCGGAAATTATGATGAGGTCGGGCGCGAAACTGTCGAGCGCCGGCAAGATGCGCGACAGGAAAGCGTCGCGGAAAACCTCGCTGCCGGTTTGCGGCGCCAGCGGCGCGTTGACGATGTTGCCGGCGCCGGTTTCGCTCACGGCCCCGGTCCCTGGGTAAAGCGGCATCTGGTGCGTCGAGCAGTAGAGCACCGACGGATCGTCCCAGAAAATATCCTGTGTGCCATTGCCGTGGTGGACGTCCCAGTCGACGATGGCGACGCGCTCGGCCTGGTGCTGCCTTTGCGCGTGGCGCGCCGCGATCGCCGCGGTGTTGAACAGGCAGAAGCCCATGGACGTCGTCTTTTCGGCATGATGGCCCGGCGGCCGGGCGGCGACGAAGACATTGGTGGCGTTGCCCCGAAAAACATCGTCGACGGCCGCGTTGGCGGCACCGATCGCCGTCACAGCCGCCTGCCAGCTTTTCGGGCTGGCGGTGGTGTCGGCGTCGACGCGAGCGATACCAGTGTCCGGTATCGTAGCGCGGACCCGCTCGACGAATTCCTGCGGATGTGCGTAGAGGATGGTGGCCTCGTCGCCTTCCGGCGCCTCGGCACGATCAAGGGCCGCAAAGGCCTCGTCGTCGAGCGCGCGTTCGATGGCGCGCAGGCGATCCGGCCGCTCCGGATGACCGGGCGGCGTTATGTGTTCGAGAAAGACCGGGTGGGTATAAAGCCTTGTGACCATGCCCCCGATATAGGCGCGCCCGGCGGCTTTGACCATGTTCTGGCACCACCAAAAGCAAGACGTTCAACAGGGTTTAGATGGGGGGTGCTGGTTGGGTCCAGCGCGAGCCATTGCCGCGCCTTGGCTTCGAAGGTCTTGAAACAGACTCAGGCCAGCGATTTGTCAATCTCAGCCGGTGCTTGCGGACGGCCAATCCTGCGGCCTTGCTTGAGCAGCCCCTCCAAAAGCACGTTGAATGCCTGCACCGCCTTATTCGACGTCGCTTCGGGATCCTCCGAATTTGCGATCCACTGCGCGGCATGTAGCGAGGCGCCGCTGATCAACCTTGCTGCGGCTTCGGGATCAACAGCAACGATGGTTCCCTCGTCCCTCAGCTTTTGAAGGTTCTCGCTCATCGAGCGGATGCACTCATTCTGGCTCGGCCATTGCGAAGGATCGCCGAGCACCGCCGGTCCATCGCGAAGGACAATACGCTGGATCTCCGGCTCCAGCGCCATCTCGATATACGCGGTGCATTCGTCGACAAAGCCCTGCCAGAGAGTGTCCGCCCTGGCCGAAACGATCTTCAGTCGGGCCAACATTTCCGCGTCGATCTCGGCGATGACCGCTTGGAGAAGGCCCTTCTTGTCGCCGAAGTGATGATAAAGCGCGCCACGCGTCAGCCCGGCCGATGCGGTGAAGTCGTCCATCGACGCTTCGGCATAGCCGACAGTGCCAAAGGCATGGCGCGCCGCCGCGACCAATTTGGCGCGGGTCTCGGCGATCATCTCCTTGCGTGGTTTGTGCCCCATTCGCTCATTCCTTCACATACGTCTCGTATATTAATTGACATACGCGTCGTATGTCATTATCTGATTTGCATACGCCACGTATATAAGTGGCTCGACCTCAAGAATCCAGGAGTGTTCTCATGCCCAATCCCTATCGCGAAATCTTCAAGGCAAGGGGAGCCAAGGGCTTCGCCGCAGCCGGCTTCGTTGCCCGGATGCCGATGGCCATGGCTCCGATCGGGATCGTCGCGATGCTGTCGCAGACGCACGGCGAGTACTGGCTGGCCGGCGCCGTCTCAGCGACATATGCGCTGGCCAATGCTTTCGTCGCGCCGCAGATATCGCGGCTGGTGGACCGCCTCGGCCAGGCGCGCATTGTGGTGCCCACCACTGTGATTTCCGTGCTCGCTTTCGTGGTTCTGGTTGCGGCGGCCAATCAGGACTGGCCGATATGGACACTGTTCGTGTCAGCGCTGCTGGCCGCCGCAATGCCCAGCATCCCCGCAATGGTGCGCGCGCGCTGGACAGAGCTCTTCCGGGATCGCCCCGAGATGAACACCGCGTTCGCCTTCGAGTCGGCGGCCGACGAGCTGGTCTACATCGCCGGGGCATCGCTATCGGTGGGCCTGAGCGTGGCCCTTTTCCCGGAAGCGGGAATGTTGGCGAGCACGTTGTTCCTCGCCTTCGGCTCGACAGCATTCATCCTGCAGCGCTCGACCGAGCCGCGAGTGCGACCGGTCGACCAGGGCTCGCGCGGCTCGGCAATCCGCCTGCGGCCGGTCCAAATCATCACCTTGGCCCTGATCTTCATTGGCGCGACCTTCGCAACCACTGAGGTGAGCACCGTGGCAATCACCAAGGCGCTCGGCCAGCCGGGCGCCGCCAGCCTCGTCATCGGCGTCTACGCCCTCGGATCGTTCGTCGTCGGCATCATCATCGGCGCCCTGAACCTGAAAACACCGCTGCAAATTCAGCTTGCCATCGCGATCGCCATCATCGCGCTCACCACGCTGCCGCTGCTCGTCGCCGACACGGTGCCTCTTCTGGCGCTGGCCGTCTTCGTTAGCGGTGTGGCGATCTCGCCGACCTTCATCACGGCATTCGGCCTGATCGAGCGGCGCGTGCCGGAGGCGATGCTGACCGAGGGCGTCACCTGGGTCATGACCGGCATAGGCATCGGCATGGCGCTCGGCTCCTTTGCCGCCGGATGGGTGGTGGACGCCTTCGGCGCACAGAGCGGGTTCCTGGTGTCGGTGGCGGCGGGCGCAATCGCACTGGTCATCGTGTTGCTCGGCATGCGCAGCCTTGCCACGGCGGATTGCGACACCTCCGCATGCGACGCAGCCGCGGTTCCTGCCGAATAGGCT
>NZ_RZSW01000417.1:0-5698 GCF_003997375.1 Mesorhizobium sp. M5C.F.Ca.IN.020.29.1.1
GGACGGACTATCGACGCCGGAGCGAAAGCCGCCAGTTCCGGGACGCGTCCCGGAACTGGCGGCAGCAGCGACAACTAGGGAATTTTCGATGCCCACAATCAGGGAATATTCATTGCCCGATGACAGACGTGATATCTCGAAACCATCCTCACCGTGATCATCTGGATCGCCAGCTGTTTCAACCGCGAGGACGACGCCCTTCTTTCCTTCCAATGCGGCCCTCAGGTATGGGGCCAAGACATCGGTTTGAAGGGCCGAAGTTCCAACCCACCCGCGGCCGACCATGTCGATGAAGTGCGTTGGGGTGAAGTGTCGTCGACCGAAAGTCTCCGCATAGACGATTGTCCCTCCCTTTTTGCCCCTAGCGGCCGGTGTCTTTACCAGCCGTTTCCAGTAGCTCAAGGGAACGTAGATGCCCGGCACATGGCCCTTGGCATCATGGGATAGAAGCTTGCTGCAGAATTTGAGAAAGAATGGGGTCCGCACCGAAGCGATATCCGTCACAACTTTCGTCAACCGCGACCGCACCGAGCGTCGCCAACGCCGTCTCCATTCGCGCGATCTCCGCGTCCAGCTGAGCGTCCGGCCTGTAGCCATCCTCACCGTCAACGCCAGAGAACATCTTGTATTGCACGAAAACGACCGACTTCAGCGTCTCGTTCACGTAAATGAGGTCGGTTCCGAGTTGCCTCTCAAGTGGCAGCTTGTTCGCCAGAATAATGGTGAGATTCGTGTCACCATTTGTGAACAGCTTCGCGGGATAGCGCTGGCGCCTGATGAACTGCCAGTCTTTGTCAGCTTGGTCCAGATCCTGCAGGATCGCCAGGTCCTCTATCGTTATTACATTGTCGTCGCTGTCGAAGATTGACCTCACACCTTCCGCTCCATCCTCGCCGGGTTGGGGCGAGATTGTTAGTTGCTGCTTGGGAATTCGTGCAATTTCGAGCGATGTGACGACTGCATCTCGTTGATAGGCCCAATTTGTCTTAGCGCGGGTCGGCGTGGGGTCCGGAGGAGGCGGCCGACGATCCACCAAACCCTCCGTGATCTTGGACGCATCGACCTGACGCAACGCCTTAATGATTAAGTCGAAGGCTGACGCCGACATGTGGCCACCGAGGAGCGCCTGCTTCGCGCGCCACGCCTGCGTGCCTTCGAGTTTCGCTTTGATCGCCGCAATACGCACGGGTTTCGTAAATGGCATAACGTTCCAGAGGTCCAGCTTGCCCTTTCCGGACTCCGCCGGGTAATAGACAACGCTACGTGCTACATGCGTAAAAAACCCCTTTTTCGTGCTGATAAAGCAGAGCATCCAGCGCCTGCGAAGTGCCGCTGGAACTTTCGGAACAGCTTGGCTGCAGGTGCTCTGTGCATCGAGATCAATCTCAAGCTCCTTTAACCGCTCCGCTGAGATCAGAAGCACGTATCCGTGTTCCGGAACCCAGGTGTAGCGGGCTTCAAGATATTGATTTCCTGGCGGCGGCAATGATTTGTCCTCTATTCAGATCGGACTCAAATGCAGCGAAGTATCACATATGGGACATCTTATACTCAGCAAAAACATCTACAACTCGCTACAAAGTGCCGGCGGCATCGTGGTCATGCGCCATTCCAACGCGACATAAGGCATGGTGCAGCTTAGGGCGGACTGTCTGGAAATGGGGCGGTCGTTGGATGGAGTAAGGCTGGATAACCCCACTTTAAAGGTAAGTCGTTGATTTTATTATCAGGCGTTATCGCATCACGGTGAAGCGTGGGCGTGCGGGCGCGCCTTCATTGAGTTGGTATAGCTCCTTCAATCCCTGTTCTCGGACGTGCAGGAGGCGGGCCAATTCTTGCATAGTATAGCCGAGCGCGTCGGTATGGACGCGTAACATGGTCGAGATGACGGAAGGTCGCTCCGGCTCAAAATCCAATTCCGGCGGCTCTCGAAGGCGAAGGCGCCGAGCGCTGATCTGCTTCCAGAGATATTGGGATTGATTCCTTGTGATGAGTTCCAATGACGTGGCCCTCATCAGCAGAGCCTGCATCGCGACTTTCCATTCCGGCTTGAGCGCAGCCAAAAGAGCGAGATCGATCCGCCGTCCCACAAAATAAGGCCTGATATCCTGCGCCGGCATCAACAATGCGGACGCGAAGGCATTCGCCTCTTCCTCCATCTGAGGTGAGGGGAAGCGGTGCATGACCAAATGCCCCAGCTCGTGCGCCAAGGTGAAGCGCAAGCGATCCCCTGGTTGCTCGCTGTTGAGCACGATCAGCGGTGGTAAGCCTGGGGTTGCGAAGGTTACACCGCTGACAGCCGCGCCGCCGAGCGGAGAATGAGCAACCAATACCCCAGCTCGCTCGACCAGCGAGGTCAAATCTTTGATCGGACCCCGAGGCACCTTCCAGTGGGCGCGTATCAAAGCGGCAACATGCTCAGGCGTGCCGAAGTCCTCGATGTCGAGGCGCGGCAGCTCGTTGGCATGGGTGTACTCAGCTCCGTCTAGAAGCCGGCGTATGTGCATCACCCGGATATTGAGTTCTGCGACGATCGCGTCCATCTCGCGGATGCCCACATCGGCCTTGCGGCGCCACATCGGGTGAACGCTCACAGGGGCTCCGTAGACTGGGTCTGTCAGAGTAAAGAAGGACTTTGGGAGGTCATAGGCCGCCTCGGCGCGCAGGATGATTTCGTCTCTGGGTTCAACGAAACCGTTCTCAATGCGCGATAGCAGCGATTGGTCAATGCCCAAAAGCGCAGCTGCTTCCGTTTGTTGGAATCCCTTTCGCTGCCGCGCGATGCGCAGCATTGCGCCGTTGGCCTGCATCGGATCACTCGCCGGTTTCGGGCTTGTCGATGGGCTTCCTCGGGCGCACCAAAGAAGAACTCTCCGGGTCTGGCGCGCGCGTCGGGAGTGGCACGACTACACCGCTCTCCTCGCCGAATATCGGATAACTCCAAAGCTTGCTATGACGGTCACGTTTGGTCACCGATACGGCTGCAACCTTGGTCGCAAGCCTGTCCAAGGTATAGCACACTTCAACCTTGAAAATCTCCGGAACAAGATCTGGGATCTTCAATTGAGGGTCAATGAATTCCAGCACCGCCTGAGTTTCAATGTTGGATCCGATGCCTTTCGAATTGGCCTTTTTGAAGCGGATGAGAACCTGGTCGCGGAACAGAAATTTCACCGTCTGGCCCTTGGGAAGGACATGGATGTCGGCGTCTCCGTCAAACTCCTCAAGCGCTTGGCGTTTGATGAAATCGAACATAATGGAGGCGCGAGAACGCGCGGAAAGTACCCCCTTCTTCGGCATCTCAAGCCATTCGGCCCAGGCCTACTCGAGGACGGAACGGAGCCGAAACTCAAAGTTGGAGAGGATCGAACGAACCTTGTCTTGCTCGGTCATGACGAATCGCCTGCTGATCAGAACCAAGCTGTGACATGGCGTTTTCCTAAACGCAATGATTTTTATGCATAAGCTATGATTCGCGCCCCTCGGCGAACTTCGATGGCGCGGCGACAACACCATCCCAGGCACAGAAAAGCCCGCCAGCGCGAGCCGGCGGGCTGTACGTTTTGGGTTTATTAGCGGATAACCGGTACGCTTTTTATGTCATTGTTATCAATGACGTAGGGACCGCGACGCGAGTCCGGCCTCTCCAAGACGCTATTCACTGCGTCTCGCATAATTTCACTGAGCTGGTCTTTTCTTGACTGGGCGGAGATTTCCGAACTCGTACGACTGTTCGTTTCGACCATGCTTTACCCTCCAGCAAGTTTTGCGACTCGATGATACATCAGCTATCACAAGGGTCCTACGACAATAAAAGGGAGCGACAAAAGTTCCTTTGGGGGGATAAATGGGCAACACTGTCACGGTCGATGATCCAGAACTGGTGATCGGGCTGGTCGGTCCGATCGGAGTTAACCTCGACGCTATTGCGGGCTTTCTGGCGAACTCTCTGAAGGCCGTCTCGTACGAAACTCAGGTTATCCACATCACAAGAGTGATGCGCGACCTGATCCCACACATGGAGGTGGATGAAGAAACATACGGCGCGCGCTACCGTTCTCTGATCGCGAATTCGGACAAAGTCCGGCGCGATGTGAATAACCAGGCGGCTTTAGCGTGTTTGGCGATCAGCGAGATACGACGGCTGCGCCAAGAGTTGCAACCTCACCTCGATCCCAAAGAGGCCCGCGAAACCCCGCTGCACCGAACTGCTTTCGTCATTAGACAATTCAAGCGTGAGGAGGAAATCGCACTTCTCCGCCAAGTGTATGGTCGAAAATTCGTTCAGATTTCCGTTTTTTCTGACCAACACGAACGCCGCTCGCAGCTCGTCCGCAAAATCAAAGAATTTGGTACTGGGACAATCGAAGATGGCGAAGCCGAAAAAGAGGCGATCGACCTGATTTCGATCGATCACAATGAGGTCGATGACGAGTACGGCCAGAGGGTGTCCGACGTCTTTCACCGTGGCGACGTTTTCGTCAGGGGCGAAGACAACAAGGGTTCTGCTGATACCGTGGACCGGTTCATCAAGGCCTTCTTCGGCCACAATAGCTTTTCCCCTACCAAAACTGAATACGGCATGTACGCTGCTGCGGGAGCAGCCCTTCGGTCCTTAGATCTTTCGCGCCAGGTTGGTGCTGCCGTTTTCTCCAAAAATGGCGAGGTAATTACCCTCGGGTGCAACGAAGTGCCGAAGCCGTTTGGCGGGACCTATTGGTGCGACGACGTCGGTGAAAAGCATCGCGACTTTGAGGAAGGTGCGGACGGCAACCAAAGTCGAAAAATCCGTGTGGTAGACGACCTCGTCGAGAGAATGGGAAAACTGGGCTTCCTATCTGACAAGCTACTCGCTAGTGGGTCCACTCACAAACAGGTTCGCCGGTTGATGTCAGAGCGGTCCATTGCCGAATCCAAGGTCATGGATTTGATCGAATTTGGCAGAATTATCCACGCAGAGATGTCCGCTGTTACCGACGCTGCCAGGCTTGGCAAGCCGTTGGCCGGCGCAATCCTTTTCTGCACCACGTTCCCCTGTCACATGTGCGCAAAACACATCGTCTCGGCTGGTATCAACAGGGTCGTATTTTTGGAGCCCTACCCCAAAAGCCATGCCAAGGACCTTCATTCGGACTCAATAACCTTTTCGCCGTCGGAGAGAGAGACGAAGGTTCTTTTTGAGCCTTTCATAGGGATCTCACCACGACGATACCGCGACATTTTCGAAAAGAAAAAGCGGAAAGATTCGTCGGGCAAGGCGAGCCAGTGGGCAGATGGAAAACCAGTGCCGAGAGTCGAGGATCGAAGCTCCGCCTATATTGAAAACGAAGAGCCGGCCATATCCCTGGTGACAGCCAAAATTCTGGCCTTGGCCGCTGAGTAGGGGGCTGCTGCTAACAGCTCTTCCTTCACTGGCTTCAGAATGATGACTGCCATGAAGGCCTCCCTTGGTTGGTCGTCCGTGAACAATGAAGCTCGTCACCCGGTCCGGGCTTAGGCGAGGTCAAATCCTAGCCCCGCCGGTACGGCATTCCGTTGGAATCGGGCCTAAGCTCGCGTCCGAGCGTTGAGTTCTGCCACCGCTCTCTCCGGCAACAAGCGCCAGAGTACGCCCGGAAAGAGCAGCGGTCTTTTGATTCAAGCTATTCCGAGGGATGACCGCTTCCGACCATCCCGCCAGCCATTGTCGAGCCAAGAC
>NZ_RZSW01000418.1:0-5661 GCF_003997375.1 Mesorhizobium sp. M5C.F.Ca.IN.020.29.1.1
ACCCGCGATCGAAGATCCCCGCTCAATGCTCTTCCCATCGTCCACCTCCATCGAGGTGGATGTTGAATCAGCACAAGACGCAGCTGTCACATCACAATCGATTCATCGATCACAGGACGTGCTCTAGACGTGCTACGGCATTGGTAAGTGGAGGGACTGGACCTGCAGCTCCCTATGCCAGCGGATTTCCGTCACCAAGGAAGTCCATGTGCTATGAGAATAAATGGCCCAGTCTATGGATGCACTGGTCCGCGAAATCACTCCTTCACGGCCTCAGCTTCGACGACCGCGCGTGCGGCTTCGGACGTCGAAGCGACCTTATAGCCGATTTCGACGAGGAACTTGTCTAGACGCTCGATCAGTCCTGGTGACTGCTCAATATGGACGACAACCCATTGGAAGGCGCTGAGTGCTGCACGTTGCTTGAGCGGGTCCCAAAGACGAGCGATCCCCAATAGATCGATCGGTGCGAGCGCAATCAGCCCGTTTTCCTCGATCGCTTTCGTCATTCTCGCGTTGCGCCCATTGCGCCCACTCATCCGCCGTTAGGAGGCGCAACATGTCGAGATGGTCGGCGTGCGGCTTGGTCGCAAGCTGAGCAAGCACTGCCTTGCGCACAGGGCTCGATGTCCGCTCGGCCCGGTCAAGTACGAACGCAGGCAGCGGTGCCGGAAGGGGATCGGCCAGTGCAGTGAGCGCCTTCGCCGCGACATGGGCGAAGCGATGGTCGAGCGCTCCTTGAATCTGTGCGCGCATACCCCGATGAATCGCAATCTCGATCGCTTCGAGCGCCCGTATCATGATCATCGCTATCCATGAGGATCCGCGTGACGTCCTCGGTAACATCGAGATCGATATGGCGCGCAAGACGCACCCGCATAGTCTGCACGTCGCTCGTAGCTTCGGGAATCGCGAGCAGCGTCGCGGCGGCCGCAGGCGAAAGCGCTGGCGTCTTCTCATCCAAGATGGCACGTTCAGCCAGTGCCAGCTCTAGAAAGTCGTCTGGCAGCGCCGCGATCATCGCGGCGTACTGGTCGTGGCGGGCCTTGGCGTGTTCACCACCAGCACTCCCGCGATGGGCAAGGTCGGACGCCAGCTCGGCTAGCCTGCCGTTGGCCTTGCTGGCGATAAGCGTCGAGACAATATTTTTTTATTTCGTCAGGGACATGACCGGCCAGACAATCCAACGCCGATACGCGAACGCCGGAATTATCGTGACCTTCGACCAGCCGTACAATGAGACGGTCCTCAGCGTGGCCGTCCCAGCGGTCTGTGAGCAGATTCCAGAGCTGCCCCTCATCATCGTTTCCGTAGCTTGCCTCAATTGCCGCCTCGAGTTCACCGGCAGTGAGCTGCATTTTCGGATGGTCAAGTTCGCGCAGCCAGTATTGGCGAAGCGTCTCATGGTGACGATGCTGCACCACCTCCTTCCATCCGCGCTCGCCGCGCAATCTGCGCACATAGGCTTCGAGATAGGTATCGGCGGTTGCGCCATCATCATCGTTGGCTAGATGCTCGGCGTAATCGTCGCTGACTTCGTTGTTGAGGATTAGCAGGTGGTTTCGCGCCGCATTGTCGAGCTCAGCCTGGGTTGGCTGGCGTGCAGCGACTGAGGCATCGACGACGGGTTCGAAACGGTCGAGATCAACTAGCGCACCGGCAGCGATGACATCGTCATTCCGAATATGACCATAGCCCGCGGACTCTTGGGCGGCTGCCAGGAAAGCACCTGTCACGTCACCCGCGAGCTCTGCAAGGTCGCGAGCAGAGCCTCTCGGGAAGCTGGTTTGGTCCGTGGGCAGTACCGTGCAGGCGAAACTTTCGATCAATTCACGCACGTCAGGATCTGCGCGCATCCGCGCATACCAATCTGCGTCACGTTCGAGCCGAGCCGAGCAGCAACGCCAAAAATGAAACCCTTCCGGAGGGTCGAATCAGGGTATACGCCTGCAGATCGTAGAACCATGTCTGAACGCCGAGATCGGCCTGAGGGTAAGGGCAGTCTGTGAGCTCCATGCTGCGGTCGAAGTGATGGATCAACGGGCCGAATGAGGAAAGGGACCAAGCACGTCACCAAGCCGTCCATGATCGCGCGTGACTGCCAGTCGTTGTTGCGCAAGAAGATCGGGAAGCGGCTCACCCGTTGACCAGCGAAGTGACGTTCGCCTTGCCAAAATTCTTGCGGAACTGGATCAGATGTAGCTCATGTCACTTCGGCCGCCTCTAGAGAAACTTCGCGGAGGGTACCTGCCACCGGACCAGCAAGTAATGTGCTCGGCCTGGACTGGGTTTCACCGTAAGTTATGCCGCCATCTGTGGCGCAGCGGCCATCGCAGGCGCCGCTACTATCCTTCATCTCGGGGCAAAGTACCATCTTTCTGCCGCAGCTTCTTGCGGCGAGTTCGGCGATCGCCAGGCGATGCGTGCGGCGCATCCGGAACCGGAGCTTCCTCAACCGTTGTGGCCAGGAAGCGATGGTCGGGCATGGTCATGTCCTTGGCGACTGCTTCAGCGGTGGTTAACACGGGCTGAGAAACATTTTCGCCAAGAACAATCGGCTGCGGCGCCGCCTCGGCGACCGCACCTTTCGTGTGCGCTTTCGCAACCATCGTTAGCGATGCCGGCCCAGATCGACGCATCGCCCGCCCCATGGCGACCAGCTCCCGCACGCTGGCGGGTTCTCCAGCCGGCACATCATCGATTGGGAGGCCAGATCCCGACCCGACGGCGGCATCCTGGGCCATCTTGAAGAACGGATCGGGGCGCAGCCGGTTTGGCGTCGTTGCCGTCCTCGTAGCCGGCGGCGATCATCTTCATGCGAAAGCCGATCACCCGGCCAAGCTGTGGGCAGTCTGGTCCGGACAGCGCGGATGGTCGATGCAGCGCGCCAGACGCTCGGCCACCCGCAGCCGATTTTCCACCTCGGCCAGAGCCAGAAAGCCGCTGTTGGACGACAGCATCTCGCCGTCGAAACGGACGACGACGGACTTGCCGCCCACTGATGACAAACAGCTCAGCGGCAGCCTAGTCGTTCATGGCGGGTGTGATCTCCGGAAATGATTCGGATCGGGCTTAGCAACCAAATCCTATGTCATTTCAAAGTCTTGCACCAAATCCGTCAACCCACCATGAACTTTTCGGGTTAGGAGCTTCTGCTCCTGAACCTGGCAACTCCTGCCTGACAACCCGCAAGCCGCGAAACTCGAAGCCCTCCTCAGATTGCTTACGTCCAGTGTCCGACATTGTCGGACATTTGTCATGGTGTGATTCGCGCCAGGCATTTGTTGTGACATGGTTTTCTTCTCTGGCACGGTACATGCTTGTTCATATGTATACGGGTCCCGGTTGAGGAGAAATCGTCTCATGATTACGCCCATCGGTAGGTCTGCTAGCTCAAGGTGTCCGTGGACGCAGGTAAGCGGCTCAGCTTCGAAAACACGCTGTTGAATGTGCTAATGGTGTATGAAGGGTATTCAGCCGGCGATAACGGAGGTGGGCAAGTACACTCTCAGTTGTTGCAGTATCGACAACGGCCGGCATCATCAGCGAACCCGTTGCACAACAGGTGCGATCCGATGAGTGGGGCCGCCGGGGAGCGTGCAGATAGGGGGGTGCAAGGCGTGACAATGTTATCGTTATGCCGATGACCTTCTTTGTGTTGGTTGACACTCAGGACCGCCGATTTCGATTGGTATCAAGCGCGCTTTCCCTTGAGCAGATCCGAACCAGTGTGACGGGTTTAGGCCGCTATGCGGCGCGGCGGTTAGGGCGGGAACGGCCCAGATTGGGACTGGCTGAGGGATGAAAATGGTATATCGGTCTTCTCCGGTGCGCGGCCATGCCTGTCAACTAGGCGAGCAGGGCATGGATCCTGCAGCCCGGCCAATCTTTTCCAGCATCGTTCTTGGCAGTGGTACGCTAGCTATCGCGTGCGCACAGCTGGCAATGGAGATGGGCCACGTCATTGGCGCGGCCCTGTGTACTGACGCGATATTCGCGGATTGGGCGGCTCGCGCCAACATCTTGTGCATTGCGAATGTTGAAGAACTCTCCACTTTACTGAACACCGAGCCAGTGGATTGGATATTCTCGGTTGCCAATCCGCTTATATTGCGACCGGACGTGTTTGAGCGAGCGCGACAAGGTGCATTTAATTACCACGACGGTCCATTGCCACGATATGCGGGAACGCATGCGACGTCCTGGGCGCTGCTGGCGCAAGAAACCGAACACGCCGTCACCTGGCATCGGATCGATGATGGTGTTGATACGGGTGACGTCGTGGTTCAGCGCCAAGTCCTGATTGCGCCCACCGACACGGCAATGACCCTGAACCTCAAGTGTTATGAAGCCGCGATCGAGGGTTTCCGCGAACTCTTAACTGGCCTCAAGATCGGGAAACTTACTGCCTATCCGCAGGCGCTAGTGAACAGAAGTTATTTTCCGAAGCGTCGGCGCCCAGATGCGGCAGGCTATCTGCGATGGGATCGATCCGCGCAAGATTTGTCAGCGATGACGCGTGCCCTAGACTTTGGCCCGTATCATGCCAATCCATTGTGTCTGCCCAAGGCGCTCGTCGGTGATGAGGCTGTCGCAATCAGACGCTTGGAGGTGTTGCCTCGACGCTCGGGCTTTCCCGCGGGTTCCCTGCTTGAAATCCACTTCAGCCACTGGCGTGTGGCGACGGGTACGCAGGATGTCGAGGTTTGCTTTGGCAGCTCCGATGGGCGGGTGCTGGACGCGCGAGCCCTCGCCAGGCACTCCAATCTGGATGAAGGTAGTCGCCTTCTAATTTTGGGCGATGAACAGGCGCGGAGCATAACTGCCGCTCATGAATTGCTGGCGCCTCGGGAGGATTTTTGGCGACGGCGGCTTGAGCAGTTTAGAACATTGAAGTTTCCTTTCCTGTCGTCGTCCCTGTCTGACGCACCGCCCAGATGGCAGTCGAGTTCGGGGGTCATTCCAAGTGCTTTGGCTAAGCTGTCGCAAAATGATTGCACGGAATACTTGGTAACAGCTTGGCTGATCTATCTCGCCCGCATCACGGGAGAAACAGAGCTGCAACTGGGATGGAAGCCTGCATCGTATGGATGGCAAGCCGATTTGAAAGCGGTGGAGGTGCTTGTCGCTCCTGCCGTACCGATGGAAGTTACCATTGATCTTGCACGTGATTTTGAAGAAATGCGCAAAGCGGTGGCAGCCGAATTCGCTCAGCTGAGGGAGCACGGTAGCTTTGCCCGGGATCTTGTCGCGCGCTGCCCGACATTGCGAGGTGTGGAGGCGCTACGTTCGCACCGGCCTTGGCCGATTGGCATCACACTCACGACAGACAGCTGTTCCGTCGCTGGCGATCTGAAGACGAGCCACAGAGCTGGGCCAGCCCTATGTGGCGATTTGCTGACCTTTGAGGTTTGCGCTCTGGATGGGAGCTTTCGCTGGCATTTTGATGCCAGTCGATTAGCGCCGAAGCAGATCGACCGCATGACGCAGCATTTGCAAACTTTGTTACATGGTGTGATGGCCGATGCCGGGCAGCCGGTGCGCGAGTTGGCCATCCTGCCGGCTGCGGAGCGTGCGTATCTGCTGGAGGAGCTGAACCGGACGGCGGCGGCCTATCCGTCGGAGCGGTGCATCCATGAACTGTTCGAGCAGCAGGTGCAA
>NZ_RZSW01000419.1:0-5658 GCF_003997375.1 Mesorhizobium sp. M5C.F.Ca.IN.020.29.1.1
AAGGAAATGCTGGCGCGAATGAATGCAAAACCCGATCGCGTGCTGTTTCCGAAGAGCAATTTGAGGTGAACTTCCTCACGCCCGCCCGCGTCGCGGCAGTCAAGCCCGGACACTCGAACGTGTGCGTCCTATCCTCCTCACTCGTTCGTCTCGACATGGCGTGCGTCTCCGACTCAGGCGGAACCCATGATTCACAACCGACCCCAAGGAACACTGTTGCCGCCCATCTCGCCGTCTTATCGGTATCTCGGCGAAGCCGCTGATCTGTGGTAAGCCGCCGCCCGAATAGCCAAAGGAGTACACCCGTGAGCGAGCCGACCGTGGCCGAGGCGACCGACAGCATCTATGCATCGCTCCGGGCGAACAATGCCGACATCGACGCACATATCGCGGCGCTCAAAGCAGCGCTGGCGCGAGAGGGGGTAGAACAAGCGGTGTTCGATCCGACCAGGCTGGCGCAGAACAACCGTTCGGGCCGCAAGCTAATGCAGGCTTATTTTCGGCAGCGCGGCGTGAGCGTGAGGTTTTCGGCCTCGTAGGGGCGCACACTGAGGCGCCACGGCCCGCCGGCAATCATTGTGGTCCAAGATCCCGCGGGGAGTTCAGGCGAGTCCGCTTTTGGCTTCTGTAGGCCGACATGCGGCTTCCGGCCCCGCCGACCTCAAAGTACCTAGGAAATCGGCCGACAAATGGTCAATTCAATCACCTGCGCCGGCTTGCCGAGCACATCAGCGACCGATTCGCCGCTTCTGGCCTTCGGATTTGACCGGATCAATCGCATGAATCTGCCGCCTTGAGCGCTTCGGCGCGGTCAGATTTGTCTAACGCTCCTATCCGTCGAACCGACGCGAAAAATCGTGGATAGTCGCCCGAACACAAATCGAACAAGCGGAGAAACGTCGCCACCCGATCGCCGTAGACGGAAGTCGCGGCGAGCTTCGCGTTGTTAATCGGAGAATCGAACCAGACATCGTATCCCCGGTATCCACGCCAGCGACTGTCGCGCATCTCTCGGTAGCGCATCCGCAGCCGTTCGATCGCGGCTATCTTTGCGGCCCGCTTCTGCTCAGAGGTAGCGCTGTCGTCATAGACGTGCCTTAGCTCGTCTCGGGTCTGCGACACCAGCGCAAGAAATTGAGCTCTGCGCCTCCGGTCGGCTTCGTAACGGCGCAAACCGGCAGTATCCCCATTCGCGCGCAGCCATTTTCTTACACCGGTTGTTTCGACAGCGGCAGCGAACGCTTCGTTGAACGCGGAATCGTCCTGTACGTAGACGCGCTGGTGAGCCAGCTCATGGAACACCAGCCCTGCAAGACCCGCTTCATCTTGGCTGAGCATGGTGCTTAGCAGCGGGTCACTTGACCAGCCGAGCGTGGAATATGCAGTGATGCCCGTCACATAGACGTCCAGGCCCTGTCTCTGAAGTTCGACAGCGGTTTCAATTGCAGACCTTTTGGAGAAGTATCCTCGGTACGGAACGCATCCGAACACCGGAAAGCACCATGTTCGTGGCGTCAGCGAGAATTCCGGCGCTGCGAAGATGGCCCATGTCACCGCGTCCCGACCAACGTCAACATAGCTGCGGTAGCTATTGTTGTCCGGCAGCGCTAGTTCATCTATCGCAAACTGTCGGATGGCACTCGCCGATGCCATTCGAGCGCGCAATGTCCCAGGGGTCGAAGGATTGTCGATCAGCTCTCCGACATCCTGGCGCGCCGCCATGATCTCCACGTGACCCTTCAAGGATTGTGCGTAGTAGGAAATGCTGGTGCAACCTGCCACGCCGGACATCGCGATCATCGCAGCAAGCGAACGAAAAACAGCATGCATCATGCCCACGGCATCGCTCACACGTCCGGATAGGGCAAATGTCGCAACTACGCCCGGTCCCAAACAGTCGCGCCAATTTGGTTAAGATCCTGGATGGGTTTAGGTTAGACGTTCGTCCTCGGCAAGATTGCCACAACGGTCACTCGCCGCCAAATTGCCGAATGTCCGGACATGGCGGACTGAAGCAACGCAGCATTTTCCACTTTGAGGCGAAGTAATTCTCAACTATGGTGCGCCAGGCTTTGGCATGGGGGGAAAATTGCCGATGGTTTTATCACGCAGGGGTGTCGTGCTCGGCGGCCTGGCGATGGTCGCGGTGGGTGCAACCAGCAATATTGCTCAAGCCGCGGCGGCAAAATCCTTTTTCGCCGGTACCGCCAGCGACAACAATTTTGTCTATCGCAAGACCAACTTCGCCAAGATCGACAAGAGATGGCATCGCCAGATCGTCAAGTATTTCAGTAGCGAGCCGGTCGGCACCGTCGTGGTCGATACCCGCCACCACTTCCTCTACGTCATCATGGAAAACAAGACCGCCATCCGCTACGGCGTCGGCGTCGGCAAGGACGGCTTCAAATGGTACGGCCGCGCGACGATCGACCGCCGCGCGCTGTGGCCGCAATGGGTACCGCCCCCCGAAATGCGTAAGCGCAAGCCGGACCTACCGCACATGGTCGCAGGCGGCGCGTCCAACAATCCGCTCGGGCCGCGCGCGCTCTATCTGCACCGCAACGGCGCCGACACCGGCTACCGCCTGCATGGCACGCTAGAGCCATGGAGCATCGGCACCGACGCTTCCAGCGGCTGCATCCGGATGTTCCCGGAAGACATCATCGACCTCTACCAGCGCTGCCCGATCGGCACAGCGGTGCAGGTCCTGCCGCACATCGCCGACCAGGCGCCCGCTTCCACCACTGTCGAATGATTGGCGCCTCATGAACCACATGATTGAAAACACGCGCCGGCTGCTCGCCGCCGGCCTGCTGGTGCTGGCCGCATCCTGCTCGACCAGCAACACGCTGGCTCCTTCCACGCCCAACATCACCAACACCGAGGTTGCCGGCTTCCAGAACGTGCAGCCGGGCAGCGAGGAGGATTTTATACTCAATGTCGGCCGCCGCACCTATTTCACGCAAGGTTCGGCCGCGCTCGATTCTGTCGCCAAGGCCACCCTCGACACCCAGATCGCCTGGTTAGCAAAGCATCCGCGCTGGCTGCTCAAGCTGCAGGGTTTCGCCGACGATCCCGGCGCAAGTGAAACGGCGCTGTCGCAGCAGCGCGCCGATGCGGTGATGGACTACCTCGCCGCCGGCGGCATAGACCGCAACCGCATGTGGGCCAAGGGCTACGGCAAGGACAGGCTCGTCCGCGACTGCCCCGACACCGCCTGCAGGTCGCAGAACCGCCGCGTTGTGTCTAATTTGCGCGATGAGAGGGACGAGCCGTAGGGGGCTGCTGTTCTGCTTGTGACCCGAAGCAGAGTCTCACACGCGACGGCGGCATGGCTGCTTTGCGCCGCATGTCGGTCATTGAGTAGACCCTAGCCGCATTCAAAAGCCGACATCCGAGTGAACAGGCGAGGCGGCACGTTTGCACACAAGCGGACGTTCGGCTGTAGCCACTCAACCCTTTCCAGCAGGGGTGTTTCAACGAAGCTGAAATGGGTGTCGTTCCGTCGCACTCGCCGCCGGCTTCATCTCCGTCAAATCCGTCCACACCGCCTAGCTCGCTTGAAGCAGAGAAGATTCAGGGCGTCACCTCGATAAGAATAGCCGTATCTCCTCGAATATGCGTTCGAAGGCAGGCTCGCTCTCCTGGACCAAATGGCTGCGCCCCTCCATCGCAACGAACCGTGCGTCCCGTATGCCGGCCGCCACCTCGCGCCCGCTCTCGAGCGGAGCGATGAGGTCGCCGCGGACGTGCATCACGAGGGTCCGTGCCTGCACCCGAGGCAGGAGATCGCGCACGTCGAGGTCACCTACCGTTTCGAAGTAGCGGACCGCGCACTCGGGCGAGGTCGTCCGCCGCTGAAGCTCGTTCCAGACGTCCGCCTGCTCCTTTGTGGCGTCGGGCATGAACTGCGAGGTGAACATTTGGCGGAAGACTGGCTCATCCGCACCCCAACCAAAACGCATCAGGGTTGCCATGGCGTCTCGCTTCGCCCTGCTCTCAGGCGAGCGTTTGCGAGCGCCAAGCGCGAACCCGCCATACAAGATGAGGTGCGACACCCGCTCGGGATAGCGCTCCGCGAAGGCAATCGAGACCGCACAGCCCTGCGAGACGCCGAGCAGGGCAAAGCGGTCGAGACCTGCGTCGTCCACCAAAGCCTTAAGATCGCTCACCCATGCGTTGAAGGAGACGTCCGGTACATCCCAGTCCGAGAGGCCGTTGCCGCGAGCGTCGTAGCGGATTAGCGTGTTGCCTCTCGCCAGCCGCTCCAGAAAGGCGCGCCATACCGGGCTCTCCCAATCGTATTCGAGATGGTTGAGCCAATTAGCCGCCTTCACGATCGGCGGGCCCGTGCCGACCTTGGCCCAGCCAAGGCGCACGCCGTCGGGGGCACGGCAATATTCGATCTCCTGCTGCAGGGCGGCACCGCGTATCGAGCGAGCCGCGGCCGGTTCTTCACGTTGGACGAGGTAGGGCCTAACCGGCCGAGCGATGTTCTTGACCGATCTTGAGCCTCGATCCTCAAAGCCGCAATTCAGCTTGCCCTCGACTTCGTCGTGCACTTTGCCGGAGATCAGGATGCCGCCCGCTGGCGCGAGTGCTTCGAGGCGGGCAGCGATGCATCGGAATGCCTCACGAACTGAACCACCTACGGTGGCATTGCATTCGCACGGCGCCTACCATCGATCAGCATTGCGCGGCAAGCGTTTCTTGAGTTGGGGCGATCGTCTCCGCGCAGCCGGCAAATCCCGCCGGCCCGCTTAATGTCGCCTCTATCGAGCTAGACGCCGGTGATCACGTCCGGCTACGAGGGTTGTGGTGTGCTTGGATTGACCTTTACAGCTTCACCGTCACGCCAACGTACTAGCTGCCGCTCTGACTGCCCATTCCCGGATAGTCCCAGCAGTACGCTGATTGGCTTTTACCCAACCGCGTGGCAGGACCCCACAGGGATAGCGACCGCTCATGGTGGAAAGCGGAATGGCAGCTATTGATCGACACTGAAAACGAGCCGGACATTCAGACCGCGCGACACCCCGAATGGGCCAGCCCATCATCCATCCTGTCGCCGGACATAGCTCCGTCCCCGAAGATTCTTCTTCCCGTTTCGGCGATCAATCCCGGCGCGGATCGTAAGGCTTGGCGGCCCGTTGAGCGACGCGCTCGCGGTACCTCGCGTCGGTACCACCTCGGTTTTCCGGTTTGGTAAGCGTTTCGACAGGCTTCCCGAGGACGACCAGCAGCGTGTCCCATTCTTCCTGGCCGAGCGTCTTGTAGCGGTACTCCAGACCCGGCGAAGCCAGGAGCTGCTCGATCTCAGGCCGCGCGAAAGAGGCCGCAGGGCCAATGCGGCGAAAGCCGCTTCGCACGGCATCGGTAGCCGCGGTCAGGTCGCTGAAGCCATACTTGCCCGGATCGTGGACGGAGTACTCGCGCAGCAGCCGCAACAGGTCGGGCACGGCATCGACGCCGCGGTCGCCCTGGCGCTTGATCAGGCCGGTGGCAAAGCGGCTGACCGCCGGATCGGCGAGAATCTCGCGCTCTTCCGGCAGAGGATCGGCGTATGCACCTACAGGGAGGCCGGCCAGGGCATTGATCCAATGGCGCGCCTCCTTCTTGTCGGTGGCCGCGAGGTAGCGGCGGGCGGCGAGCCGCCGC
>NZ_RZSW01000041.1:0-22236 GCF_003997375.1 Mesorhizobium sp. M5C.F.Ca.IN.020.29.1.1
GACCCCAGCCAGTGGCGTCGCGTTCCACGGCGCCCCCCTCGTGGGGGAGATGTCCGGCAGGACAGAGGGGGGCGCGAAGGAACTCTCATCGCCGAAGCTGAGCACCCGATTACGCGATGTGCAAGCCTGGAGAAAACGCTAGCCCGCCAAATAGGTGTCCGCCCAGTTCGACACCGCCCAGCGCGGGTTGTTGGCGACATTCCCCACCGTATCTCTGATAACGCTGATGAAGCTCCATTCGGCGACGTTGATCAGCGGCAGGTCGGCTGCGACCTTTTTCTGAAACTCCTTGTAAAGTTCCGTCCGCGCGGCGGGGTCGAGCGTCTCGGATGCCTTGGCGATCAGGGCGTCGAGTTCGTCGTTCTTGTAGCCGCCCTGGTTGGAGAACGGCACCCCGTCGGGAATGCCGCTCTGCACGAGGATGGTGGTCGAGATCGCAGGGTCGCCGCGGAACACCGGCGGCCCGACCGCGAGGTCGAAAGCGTGGTCGGTGTAGACAGCCTTGATATGCGCGGCCGAGTCGTTGTTGACCAGCTGCGCGTCAATGCCGATGGCGGCGAGCGCCTGGCGCAAATAGTCGCCGAACTGCTTGGTCTCGTTGAAATAGGGTGCCGGCAGTAGCTTCAGTGAAAAGCGCTTGCCGTCGTCGCCTTTGCTGTAACCGGCTTCGTCGAGCAGGGCGTTGGCGTTGACCACATCGAAGTCATAGGTCGGCACATCGGCCGTATAGAATTGCGGATCGTTCTTCGGCACCGGGCCGGTGGCTGTGGCGGCGTAGCCGAGGAACACTGTCTTGACGACGAAATCCTTGTCGATGGCGTGGGCGATCGCCTGGCGCACCTTCTGGTCGGCCAGTTCCTTGCGGCGATGGTTGATCTCGACGACAAGCTGATAGGTCAGCCCTTCATAACCCTTGGTAATCACCTTGAGACCAGGCACCTTGGAGATGCGGTCGAGATCGGCCAGCGGCACCGCGGAAAAGGCGGCGAGCTGGATCTCCTCCGCCTCGAGCGCGCTTGCGGCCGAGGTGCGGTCGGGCAGCACCTGATAGATGATCTCGTCAAGGTAAGGCTGGTCCTTGCCCCAATAATCGGCATTCTTCTCCAGCCGGTAATATTCGCCTGACTTGTGTTCGGCGAATTTGAACGGGCCGGTACCGACGGGCGCGTTGTTGGCCGGGTTCTCTTCGATCTTTCCGGTCTCGTAGATGTGCTTGGGCACCACGCTGCTCAGCGCCGGCAAGGCATTGCGGATCAGCTGGAACGGTGTCGGCTTGGCGAATTTGAACACAGCCGTCAGTTCGTCCGGCGTGTCGACCGCCTCCAGATCCTTGAACACGGTGCGGCCGAGATTCTGCAGCGGCTTCCAGATCTGCAGCGCCGAGAACGCGACGTCGGCGGAGGTGAAGGGTTTGCCGTCATGCCATTTGACGCCCTCGCGCAATTTGAACGTTACCGACAGGCCATCGGCGGCGCCCTCCCAACCTATCGCCAGGCGCGGGTCGAGCCCGTCCTTGCCCTCGAAGGATGCCTCGGCCAGCGTTTCCACGATCTTGCTCGAAATGAAGAACACACCGTTGGAAGCGACGATCGCCGGGTTGAGGTTGCGCGGCTCCGAATCGGCCGCGACGACCAGCCGTCCGCCTTTCTTCGGCGTCTGTGCCAGACCGATGGTCGGCAGCGCCGTCGAGGTCAGAAGCAATGCCGAACCGGTAAGCACGGTGCGTCTGGAAATCGTGAAATCTGACATGATTGAACTCCGTCCCTCTCAGCCACCCGGCCGGGTGGGCCATCACCCTCGGACGCCAGACGGCCTCCTTGCAAGGGTGATTATGAGCCTTGCCGAGGGTTTCGCCAGAGACGGATTTGGCGCATCCTCATGTGGCTTGGAAAATTTCGTCCGCTGGACCAGTTACAAGAAGCGGTTCAATCCGACCATTCTGGTAGGACCAAATTAGGCTGGACACCGCAGTGTACGACGACGGGGGGTGCCGGAACGCCCGTTCCACCTGTTTCTGGCTGGACCAGGCTGGACAAAATAGTGCAGATTTGACCGACAGCCAGAGCATCAGAACCAAAACAGCCTCGGCCAGGGAAATTCAGGGAGAGAGAGAGATGAACGTCGCCCCGGGCAAGAATGCCGTCAGCACCATCCCGTTCGATCATGCCAGGGTCGATCGGCTGATGGAGGAGGCCGGCATCGATGTGCTGCTCGCTACCTCCAAGCACAACACGCAATATCTGCTTGGCGGCTACAAGTTCATCTTCTTCGCCGCCATGGATGCGATCGGCCACAGCCGCTATCTGCCGATCGTTGTCTATGAGAAGGGCGGGCCGGGCCACGCCGCCTATATCGGCAACCGCATGGAGGGCGGCGAGCACCAGAACAAGCCGTTCTGGACGCCGACCTTGCATGCCGCCTGCTGGGGCACGCTCGACGCCGCCAACCATGCCGTCGAACACCTGACGAAAATCGGCAAGGGCGATGCCCGCATCGGGATCGAGCCGGCTTTCCTGCCGTCGGATGCATACACGCTGATCCGCAAGGCATTGCCCGACGCCAAGCTGATCGACGCGACTGATATGCTCGAGCGGATGCGTGCCATCAAGACGGAAGCCGAGTTGGAGAAGTTGCGCATCGCCTCCGAACTGATCACCGATTCCATGCTGGCGACCATTGCGTGGGCACGCGAAGGCACGACCAAGACTGAGATCATCGAGCAATTGCGGCGCGAGGAGACCAATCGCGGAGCGCATTTCGAATATTGCCTGCTGACGCTGGGTTCCAGCCACAACCGCGCCGGCTCGCCACAGGCATGGAAGAAGGGCGAGGTGATGTCGATTGACTCAGGCGGCAATTATCACGGCTATATCGGCGACCTCTGCCGCATGGGCATTCTGGGCGAGCCGGATGCCGAACTCGAGGACCTTTTAGCCGAGGTCGAGACGGTGCAGCAGGCGGCCTTTTCCAAGGTATGCGCTGGCACACTGGGCGGTGATATGATTTCCTATGCGGAGGGCGTGCTGAAGAAATCCAAGGTTGCGCCCTATACCGATTTCTTCGCCCACGGCATGGGGTTGATCACGCATGAAGCGCCATTCCTGATGACCAACCATCCGGTGACATATGAAGGCACCTATGCCGAAAAGCCGCTGGAGAAAAACATGGTGCTCTCGGTCGAGACCACGATGCTCCACCCGACGCGCGGCTTCATCAAGCTGGAAGACACCGTGGCGGTCACCGAGACTGGCTACGTCATGTTCGGCGATCGGGGCAGGGGTTGGAACAGGGGTGGAGTTTGACAGCCTTGCAATGAAAGGCGCTGCCCCCTCACCCGGATTGCCAACCGAATTGCAAAGGGCAATTCGGGACAATCCGACATCCCCGAGGGGAGAGGAGGTCGCCAACACTTGCGCCTGTCTCTTCTCCCCAGCGGGGAGAATGTGGCCGCGAAGCGGCCGGATGAGGGGGCCTCAACACTGAGGCGGCGGCAAGATCACTTCCCGCCCGGCGGCAGCAGCCTGAAATCCGGCAGGTCGCGCAACGCCAGTTCCGGTCCGGCGGGCGAATAGACGACGAAGAGCTGCATCGGCCCATCGCCGGTATTTAGCGTCGAATGGAAGCGGCTTTCCGGCACATAGATGGTGCAGCCGGGGCCGACCTTCGCAATGACCGGATTGCCCTTGTCGTCCTCAACCATCTGCTCGCCATTGCCTGATATGACTAAGATGATTTCCTCGGCGCCCGGGTGGTTGTGGCGCGTGTGGCCCTTGCCGGACGGCAGGTCGACGACGCCGCCGGAAAAGCGCGTCGCGCCGTTCACCTCGGGCGCCACCGTCAACGACAGTCTGCCCCAGTCGAAGCCGAAGGCGCTGACCTCCTTCGGATAGACAAACACCTTTTTCTTGTCGGTCATCGTCTCATCCCATCTTTTTCTTTGCAACGATTGTGCCGCCAAGCGTGACGGCCTTGAAATCCGCAGTCTGCCTGGCGATCGCCGCTTCCGCCGGCAGCCGCTCCATCGAGCTTGCCCCGTAAAAGCCGTGCAGGCCCTTGCAGCGTTCGAGTATGTACCGGGCGTCGTCCGGCATCGAGATCGGCCCGCCATGGCAAAGCAGGATGACGTCCTTGCGCACGACACGCGCCGCATCAGCGATGGCGTCGATCTCCGTCACGCAGTCGTCGAGCGACTTGGCCGACGTCGCGCCGATCGAGCCGCCGGTGGTCACCCCCATATGGGCGACGATGATGTCGGCGCCGGCCTTGGTCATGGCGCGGGCCTCATCGGGATTGAAGACATAGGGCGTGGTCAGCAGGTCGAGTTCGTGTGCCGCGGCGATCATGTCGACCTCGAGCCTGAAGCCCATACCGGTTTCTTCGAAACTCTGCCGCATCTGGCCGTCGAACAGTCCGATGGTCGGAAAGTTCTGCACGCCGGAAAAACCCATCGTCTTCAGCTCGGCCAGCAGAAGCGGCATGATGACGAAGGGATCGGTGCCGTTGACGCCGGCCAGCACCGGCGTCTTCTTCACCACCGGCAGCACCTCATAAGCCATTTCCTTGACGATCTCGTTGGCGTTGCCATAGGCGAGCAGGCCGGCGGCAGAGCCGCGCCCGGCCATGCGGTAGCGGCCGGAATTGTAGATGATGATCAGGTCGATGCCGCCGGCCTCCTCGGCCTTGGCGGACAGACCGGTGCCGGCGCCGCCGCCGACGATCGGCACGCCGCCGGCAATCATCTTGCGGAATTTTTCCAGGATCTTCTTGCGCGGTATGGCGGCCATGGCTTCGTCTCACTGTCTGGCGATGTCGAGAAAAGCCGCAACCGCAGCCTTGGCGAATTCGGGATCGTTGATGTGCATCGGCAGGCGCGTCACGCTTCGCGTGTCACCAGGCTTGATCGTGCGCTCGATGGCCTCGAAGAGTGCTGCATCGGCCTCGGGGTCGAAGAAAGCGCCGCCTTCGATGTCGAGCGCCGAGACGCCTTTTTCGGGAATGAGGAACCGGACCGGGCCATCGCAGAGGCTCAGTTTGGTGCCGATCCATTCGCCGATCTTGCGGCTTTCGTCAGGTGTCGTGCGCATAAGCGTCACGTTAGGATTGTGCTCGTAAAACAGCCGCCCGCTATAGCGTTCCGGAATGGTCGGCGGCGCCCAGAAATTCACCATGTCGAGCGCGCCGACCGAACCGACATAGGGCAGCCTGGTGCGGGCGATCGCGCCGAAGCGGTCTTCGGTCGCCGGCAGCACGCCGCCGAACAGAAGGTCGCAGACTTCTGTCGTCGTGATGTCGATGACGCCGGACAGCAAGCCGCTGTCGGCAAGCTTCTCCATGGTGCGGCCGCCGGTGCCGGTGGCGTGGAAGACCATGCAGTCATAGATCGATCGGAGCTGTTCGGCGATGGAAGTCACGCACGGCGTGGTCACGCCGAACATGGTGAGGCCGATCGACGGTCTGCCGTCGGGCGGCTCCGCCGGCTTTGCCGCCATGCCTGATATGGCCTGGGCGGCGTTGTGCAGCACGACACGAGACAGCCGGTTCAGGCCGGCCATGTCGGTCACCGACGGCATCATCACGATGTCGGAGACATCGACATAAGGTGCGGTGTCGCCCGAGGCGAGCGTCGAAACCATGATCTTGGGCAGGCCGAGCGGCAGCGCGCGCATGCCTGATGTGATGATCGAAGTGCCGCCACCACCGCCAATGCCGATCACACCTGCTATATCGGTGCGCGATTGAACAAACCGGGTGAAAGCGAGGGCCATTGCCGCCACTGCGGTGCCGCGGTCGTCGATGCTCAGTACGGCACTGCTGCCGCCGGCATGGTGGCCGGCGACCTCTTCGGCCGAGACATCGACCGGCACGGTTGGGTTGCGCGTTCCAACATCGATGCGGGCGACAGCAGCACCGGTAGCAGCGACCGCATCGGCCAGAAAGGCGAGTTCCTCACCCTTGGTGTCGGCGGTGCCCACCACATAGACGCGCTTCATTGCGTTCCCCGGTTCTAGGCGCGCTCGGCGTGCCACCTGCCGCTCTTTGCCCGGCCGCTCGGCATCGCGACGGCCATTGCAATTTTTTGAGACGCGCGTATCATATTGACATGAATGTCTCACGTCAACAAGCGGCGGTTTCCGACGATGCCGGTTCTGGAGCCGCACGCGGACCGCGCGCGCGCACAAGACGGCTGATGCTGGAGACGGCGACAAGGCTGATGCAGGCGGGCGCCACGCCTTCGGTCAGCGAGGTCGCCGAAGCAGCAGAAGTCTCCCGCGCCACCGCCTATCGATATTTTCCAAGCCAGGCGGCCCTGGTGCAGGCGGTGGTCGACGAAGGACTCGGGCCGATCCTCACCTGGAAATCAGCCTCGGCCGATCCCGAGCGCCGCGTCGTTGAACTGTTCGACACGGCCATGCCGCGCATCGAAGCCTTCGAGGCGACCTTCAAGGCGGCGCTGAAACTGTCGCTCGACCAGTGGGCGCGGCGGCAGGCAGGCACGCTGGGCGGCGAGCCGGCCTTCACGCGCGGCCATCGCGTCGATCTGCTCAAGGACGCGATCGCACCGCTCAAGCACCGGCTGCCGCCACGCGAATTCAAGCGCCTGGCGCAGGCCCTGTCGTTGATCTTCGGCGTCGAAGTGCTCATCATACTGAAGGACATATGGGGGCTGGACAGCCGCAAGATGATGTCGGTAGCGCAATGGGCAGCCGGCGCCCTGGTGCGGGCTGCAGTGATGGAATCGGTGACCGAAGGAGGCAGAAGCGCGCCGGCGACAGCCACGGAATAGTATCGATCTGGTTCGACCAGTTTGGGATGCTGATTACCGACAATAGTCGACGTTCCGTAACGCGAGCAAGGCCCTTGCGTATCAAGGAGTAGGAAAATTTAAGAAAAACAGACAGATGTTGCTGGAATCCGCTTGTCTGAGGGGCTGCCATCGTCCAAGAAAGAGCTTGACGTGTGTCCGAAATTGGTAATACCAGATCAGGACAATATGGCGGATTAAAAGTGAGGGCTGCGATCCATTCCGGCCGAGCGAGGAGGCTCGAAACCGAAACGCTGCCACCACACGGGAGAACTACCAGGGTCGGCCTCACCGCCGGCTCGCATGATACGGTAGAATGCGCACAAGGGAGGAAATTATTATGCGCAAGACAATGACCAGCATGCTTGCTGGTATCGGCTTAGTGCTCGCCTGCGGAACGTCCGTCTACGCGCAGGACAAGGAACTCACCATATTCTGGGCTGAATGGGATCCGGCAAACTATTTGCAGGAACTCGTCAACCTTTACGAGGCCGAGAGCGGCGTGAAGGTCACGGTCGAAACCACGCCTTGGTCCGACTTCCAGACCAAGGCATTCACCGAGTTCAACGCCAAGGGCAGCGCCTACGACATGGTCGTCGGCGATTCCCAGTGGATCGGCGCCGCCTCCGAGGCGGGCCACTATGTCGACCTCACCGACTTCTTCAACAAGCACAACCTGAAGGAAGTGATGGCGCCGGCGACGGTGAAATACTACGCCGAATATCCGTCCAACTCCGGCAAATACTGGTCGATCCCGGCCGAGGGCGACGCGGTCGGCTGGTCCTATCGCAAGGACTGGTTCGAAGACCCGAAGGAGATGGAAGCCTTCAAAGCCAAGTACAGCTACGATCTCGGCGTGCCGAAGGACTGGAAGCAGCTGCGCGACATCGCCGAATTCTTCCACCGTCCCGACGAAAAGCGCTACGGTATCGCCATCTACACCGACAACTCCTACGACGCTCTGGTGATGGGCGTCGAGAACGCCATCTTCTCCTTTGGCGGCGAACTTGGCGACTATGCCACTTACAAGGTCGACGGCATCATCAACTCAGAGCAGAACGTCAAGGCGCTCGAGGCCTACAAGGAGCTCTATTCCTTCACCCCTCCTGGCTGGGCCAAGGCGTTCTTCATCGAGGACAACCAGGCGATCACCGAGAACCTGGCGGCGATGAGCATGAACTACTTCGCCTTCTTCCCGGCGCTCATCAACGAAGCCTCGAACCCGAATGCCAAGGCCACCGGCTTCTTCGCCAACCCGCCAGGACCGAACGGCGACCAGTTCGCCGCGCTCGGCGGCCAGGGTATCTCCGTCATCTCCTACTCCCAGAACCAGGAAGAGGCGATGAAGTTCCTGGAATGGTTCATCAAAGACGAGACGCAGAAGAAATGGGCGGAACTCGGCGGCTACACGGCGAGCGCCAAGGTGCTCGAGTCGCCTGAATTCCAGAACGCCACACCTTACAACAAGGCCTTCTACGAAACCATGTTCAAGGTGAAGGACTTCTGGGCGACGCCGGAATATGCCGAGCTGCTCATCCAGATGAACCAACGCGTCTATCCGTACATCACCGGCAATCAGGGCACGGCCAAGGAAGTGCTCGATTCGCTTGCTGCGGACTGGAACGCGACGTTCAAGAAATACAACCGCGTGAAGTAAACGGCACTAACGCTCGGAGGGGGCGGAGCCCGTCCCTTCCGTTTTCTTTTCCGGACAAGGAAGGAACGGGCCTTGGCCACTGCAGTCATGACTACGCTGGATCCCAACTCGCGCTCCGCCGCCCGCGGCATGAGCGACCTCACGATCCGCAATCTCTTCATCATTCCGACGATCGTTTTCCTGATCGTCTTCAACATCTTTCCACTGATCTATTCGCTCGGCTATTCCTTCACCGACTTTCGCGCGTCGAGCCCCGCGGCGGCCAATTTCGTCGGACTGCAGAATTACCGCGAGCTGCTCAACGACCCGTTCATCTGGTCGAATTTCGCCATCACCGCCAAATATGTCATCGTCTCCGTAGTCGGCCAGGTCATCGTCGGCTTCGGCGTGGCGCTGCTGCTCAATCGCGATATTCCGTTGAAGGGCCTGCTGACGACGCTTCTGCTGTTGCCAATGATGCTGTCGATGGCCGTCGTCGGCCTGTTCTGGAAACTGCTCTACGATCCGTCCTTCGGCATCATCAACTATACGCTCGGCCTCGGCTCCTTCGAGTGGCTGTCCAACCCCGACATGGCGCTCTACGCGGTTGCCATCACCGACATCTGGATGTGGTCGCCATTCGTCATGCTGCTGTCGCTCGCCGGCCTGTCGGCAGTGCCGAAGCACCTCTACGAAGCAGCCGCGATCGACCGCGCCGGTTCGTTCTATACGTTCTTTCGCATTACTCTGCCTTTGGTCGCGCCGATCTTGATGATCGCGATCATCTTTCGCACCATGGAGGCGTTCAAGACCTTCGATCTCGCCTACATCTTGACCAGCCAGCCGACCACCGAGGTGATCTCGATCCGGCTCTACAAGATGGCGTTCCAGGAATGGCAGACCGGGCGCTCCTGCGCGCTCGCCTACATCGTGCTGATCATGATCCTGGCCATCACCAACATCTACGTCAAATACCTGAACAAGGTGAAGGAGCGCTAGAATGGCCGCCGTCACCACCTCTACCGAGCGTTCGTTCAACAAGCTCGCCATCGTCGGTGTGCTGATCGTCACGATTATCTTCCTGGCGCCGATCTACTGGATAGCGTCGACGGCGTTCAAGCCGCGCAACCTCGCCACCACCATCCCGCCGACGGTGGTGTTCCAGCCGGAGATATCCCCTTTCGTAAAGCTCTTCACCAAGCGGTCGCAGTTGCGCACTGCGCCGACGCCGGAACAATACGCGGCCGCCCCGTGGTGGGAGCGCCTGGTGTTTGACGGCGGCGAGAAGGTGGTGCGCTCGGGCAGGGGTGAGGTGCAGTGGTCCGGCTATCCGAGCCGCTTCATGAATTCGCTGATCGTTGCCATCACCTCGACGATCCTCGCCGTCGGCATGGGCACTTTCACGGCTTACGGGTTCTCGCGCTTCAAGATAAAGGGGGAACAGGACCTGCTTTTCTTCATCCTGTCGACGCGCATGCTGCCGCCGGTCGTCGTCGCCATCCCGATGTTCCTGATGTACCGGGCGGTCGGCCTCAACGACACGCATTGGGGCCTGATCATCCTCTACACCGCCTTCAACCTCAGCTTCTCTGTATGGCTGATGAAGGGGTTCATGGACGAAATTCCGAAGGAGTACGAGGAGGCGGCCCTCGTCGACGGCTATACGCGCATGGAGGCATTCTTCAAAATCGTGCTGCCGGAGGCGGCCACCGGCATCGCCGCCACCGCCGTGTTCTGCTTCATCACGGCGTGGAACGAATACGCCTTCGCGCTGATCATGACCAACCGCCGCGCCCAGACGGCGCCGCCGTTCATTCCAAGCCAGGTCGGTTCCGGCCTGCCCGACTGGACGGTCATCGCGGCCGGCACCTTCCTGTTCCTGCTGCCCGTCGCCATATTCACCTTCCTGTTGCGCAACCACCTCCTGCGCGGCATGTCCTTCGGAGCGATCCGCAAATGATCCGCCATGCTACAATCCAGCGCACGGCCGAGATCGTGATGGTGTGCGGCATCATCGCGCTCTGCCAGCCGTGGAATCTCTTCCTGCACCGCTACGGGCTGACAATCATCATTGTCGGGCTGCTGACGTTCATGATCACCGGCTGGGTCGGTCCAAGGCAGAAGCCGCAGGCGACCGGCGCGCCGGAAAAAGAAGGTCACCCATGACCCAGATCGAGCTTCGTGGCGTCCAGAAATTCTTTGGCGCCGTTCAGGTCATCAAGGACCTCAATCTCAAGATCGACGACAACGAGTTCATCGTGCTGCTCGGCCAATCGGGCTGCGGCAAGACGACGACGCTTCGCGCCATCGCCGGACTGGAGACGATCGACGGCGGCGATGTCCTCATCGACGGCAAGCCGGTCCAGCATCTCAAGGCTGCCGACCGTGACATTGCCATGGTCTTCCAATCGTTCTCGCTCTATCCGCATATGAGCGTCTACGAGAACATCGCTTTTCCGTTGCGCGCAATGCGCAAGAGCAAGGCTGAGATCGACGGCGAGGTGCGCTCGGTCGCCAAAGTGCTGCAGATCACCGACCTGCTCGGCAAGAAGCCGTCGGCGCTGTCGGGTGGCGACATGCAGCGCGTGGCGATCGGCCGGGCGCTGGTGCGGCGGCCGAAGGCGATGCTGATGGACGAGCCGATCGGCGCGCTCGACGCCAAGCTGCGTGAGGAGATGCGCGCGGAGATCAAGCGGCTGCACATCAAGCAGGGCTCGACCACCATCTACGTCACCCACGACCAGATCGAGGCGATGAGCCTTGCCGACCGCATCGTCATCATGCATGAGGGCGTTCTGCAACAGGTAGGCAGCCCATCGGAAGTGTATGCGCACCCGGCCAATTTGTTTGTCGCGCAATTCGTTGGCTCGCCTGTGATGAACGTCGCCAACGCGGCGGTGACGATGAACGGCTCCGGCGCCAGGGTCACCGTCGACGGTGCCGCGGAAGGGTTCCTTTTCCCGGCCGACCTGGTCGGCCAGCTGGACGCCGCGAGCGTCGAGCAGGATCGCCTTGCACTCGGCATCCGCCCCGAAGGAGTGATGGTCTCGCGCGAGCCGGCGGACGGTTATCTGCCGGTCGAGGCGCACATCATCGAACCGCTTGGCTCCTACGACATCGTCGACCTCAAGGTCGGGGCACAGATGTTGCGCGCCCGCACCCGTTCCGGTTTCGTCGGCAAGCCGGGGGTCCAGGTCTTCGCCAAGCTCGACCCGGCGCAGGCGCACTTCTTCGATACGACAAGCGGCAATTCGCTGGGGGTGAGACTCTGATGGCCCATATCCAGCTCAAGAACATCTCGAAGACATTCGGCAATCACACCGCATTGACCGGGCTCAATCTCGACATTGCCGACGGCGAGTTCTTCGTGCTGCTCGGCGAGACCGGCGCCGGCAAGACGACGACGCTGCGCATGATCGCGGGCCTGGAAGAGCCGGACGAGGGGCAGATATTCATCGACGGCGCTGATGTCGCCGACTGGGGTGCGGCCGAGCGCGACGTGGCGCTGGTTCTGCAGCAATACTCGCTTTATCCGCGCTACACGGTGCGCGAAAACCTCGAATTTCCGCTGAAGCCAAAAATCCGCCGCATCGAGCCCGACGAGATCAAGACGCGCGTCGACCGCGTTGCCAAGACCTTGCGCATCGAGCATCTGCTCGACCGCAAGACGGATCGCCTTTCTGGCGGCGAGATGCAGCGCGTCTCGATTGGTCGCGCCATCGTCAGGAAGCCCCGCGTATTCCTGATGGATGAGCCGCTGTCGGCCCTTGATGCCAAGCTGCGCGAGGCGCTGCGCACCGAGCTGAAGAACATCCAAATGAACCTTGGTCAGACCTTCCTGTTCGTCACGCACGATCAGATCGAGGCGATGTCGATGGGCGACAAGGTTGGCGTGCTCAATCATGGCCGCATTGTTCAGACCGGCACGCCGTATGAGATCTACAACAATCCGCGCGACACCTATGTGGCGAGCTTCGTCGGCTCGCCGCCGATGAACCTCATCGACGGCAAGCTCGTCGACGGCCGCGCGGTGATGGCACCGTTGAATTTCGAGCTGCCTTTTACGGGGGGTGCCAAGACGAGCGGTGCGACCGACGGTCGCCCGCTCGTCTTCGGTATTCGTCCCGAGGATGTCTATCTCGAGAGCGGGGCGCCGGTGGAAGCGCGCGTCCACGATGTCGAGAACCATGGCGTCGAAAAGATCCTGACCCTGCGGGTTGGCGACGCCATGCTGCGGGCCACGGTGCCGGCCAGAACCGATGTCGAGATCGAGCAGCCGGTGCGCTTTGCCTGGGATCCGGACAAGGTGGTGCTGTTCGACAAGGGAAGCGGGATTAGTCTCCGCCACGCGGGCTAAGCGCACCCGTTGGGCGGGAGGATGCGAAGCGGCTTGAAGCCTCTGTCCAGGTTTAGCCGGCTTGGCGGGTCTCAGCATGTTCCTCGGCCCGAAAATGGCTGGGAGCCGATCCGATAACGCGCTTGAACGCCCGACTGAACGAGGCGTCGGATTCATAACCGAGGCGAGCGGCGACGACGGAAATCTTCAGCCTGTCGCGGACCAGCCATTGCCGTGCCTGGTGCATTCTCACCTGGGTGACATATCTCGCCGGGGTTTCGCCGACGATCGTCGCGAAGCGTTCCGCGAAACTCGATCGCGAGGCGCCCATCATCCTGGCGAGCGTTTCCACCGTCCAATCGCGGTCCGGTTCGAGATGGATCGCGGCCAGCACGCGACCGATCTCGCGGTCTCTCACGGCCGCGATCCATCCGGACGAGTCGCCGCAGCCGCGCTCGACCCATGACCGGATGACGGTGGCGGCCATCACATCGGCAAGCCGTGCCAGAATGCCGCCGGAGCCGACGCGCTCCATCGTCACTTCGCGCGCCATGGCCTCCAGCAGATGCGGAATGGCCGGTTCATAGGCTTCCAGTTCGTGCGCACGCATGACATCCGGCATCATGCCGAGCAAAGGGTGCAAACCATCGAGATTGAAATACATGCTGCCGAAAAACAGCAGGGTCCCCGGCCGGCAGCCTTCGTTCGACAGGCAGTAAACGCCCTTGCAGACCTCTGCGACCTCGTAACCCTGGATCGGCGAAGCCTCGGTGCCCGGTTCGCTGGCCAGGACATGTGCTGCACCGCGCGGCAACAGCACCGCGTCGCCTGCATTGAGTTCCACCCATTCGCCGGACGGCTGCAGCAACCAGCATCCTCTGCGGCCGATGAAATGAAATCGCGCCGCCGGCTGAGCCGGGAACTGGATGCCCCAGGGCTCCTTCATTTCGCACCGGCCATACTCGACGCCATCAAGACGCAACCCGCGCAATATGTCCGTCAGCGGATCGCCAGTGACCGGAACTTTGGACGAATGGTCAAGCATGATGGTGTTTCTAGCATGGAAACTCCAGACGGTCACTCCCTATGTTGCACTGCGGCCAAATGTTGCGCTGCAACCAGATCGGAGATCCCATCATGACCGAACCCGCGACAGGCGTCATGGACGCCGTTCTCGATCCCGCCGAAAGCGACGAGCGAGCCGAGCCGGCGTGGGGGGCGGTCGTATCCCTCGCGCTCGGTGTGTTTGGGCTCGTAACCGCAGAATTCTTGCCTGCCAGCCTGCTGACGCCGCTGGCGCAGGACCTCGGTGTGACGGAGGGCACTGCCGGCCAGGCGGTGACAGCGACGGCCGTTGTCGGCGCGATCGCCGCCCCGACTATGGCTGTCATCACCAAACGGCTTGATCGCAGACTGGTCATGTGGGCGCTGACGGTCCTCCTGATCCTGTCGAACCTCCTGGCGGCATTTGCGTCCTCGCTTCCCGTTCTTCTGATCGCCCGCATCATGCTCGGGATCAGCCTCGGCGGCTTCTGGTCGATGTCGGCGGCGATGGCGATGCGGCTTGTTCCGATGCGGCTGATGCCGCGCGCCATGTCGATCATTCTCACCGGCGTTTCGGTGGCGACGGTCTGTGCGGCCCCGGTCGGCGCCTATGTCGGCGACGTCTGGGGATGGCGAACGGCCTTCATGATCGCGGCTGTTGTCGGGGCCCTGGCGCTGCTGATGCAGGTCGCCACCCTTCCGAAGCTGCCGCCGGCGGGCGTTGCCAGTTTTCGCACCTTGCTGGAGGTGATGAAGCGGTCGACGATCAGGGCAGCACTTCTGGTGGTCGTGCTGGTGGCCTCGGGACACTTTGCCGGCTTCACCTATGTCCGGCCATTTCTCGAGAATGTTCCGGCACTGGATATCGAGACGATCTCGCTGGTGCTGCTCGCCTACGGCATTGGTGGGTTCTTCGGCAATTTCGCCGGCGGCTTCATCGCCGAGCGCAATCTCAAGGCAGCCGTCGGCCTGGCGCCTCTGCTGATTGCATTGTCAGCGCTCCTGCTGCTCGTTCTTGGTGTCTCACCCGTGGTGGCGGCAATGGCGGTTGCCGCCTGGGGCTTTGCCTTCGGTGCGGTGCCGGTCGGGCTGCAAACCTGGCTGGTAAGAGCCGCTCCCGACCAGGCCGAAAGCGCCGGCGGGCTGATGGTCGCCACGTTCCAGGTGGCCATTGCGCTCGGCGCCGTTTTCGGCGGCCTGCTGGTCGACAATGCCGGCGTCGCCAGTGCGTTCGCCTATTGCGGGATCGCGACGCTGCTGGCGGCCCTGGCGGCGTTCCGGCTTGGCCCAAAGGCAGCCGACAGTTGAGGGTCCGTCAAACCGCGCGGCCGTCGAAGTCGAAAATCGGCACAGCGTCCAGATCGAGACCGTCTATGCAATGGATGTTGACGTAGGCGCTTCGTTCGCTCTCTCGCTGACATCCTCGGCGAAGGGATGGATGCCGCAGGTCCGGCAGAACCGATGGGCGATGACATGGTTGCCGAAGGTGTACCTGCCAAGATCGTCGCCCCAAGCAAGCACCCGCAATGCCCCGTGCGGCACTGCCCATAGCAGCGCGCCTTTGCGCGAGCAGATCGAGCAATTGCATCGCACGGCTCCGGTCAGATTGCCCTCGACCTCGAAGGCGATCTTGCCGCAGTGGCAGTTGCCTTTGTAGAGCATCAGGTCGCCTCCTTCCTTCGGTTCGACAGGGGTGCAAAAGTGCTTATGGCGGGTTATGTCTCTGCAGGCCACGCACCAGCGGTCGCCTGTAAGACGTTGCAGGCGTCCAGGAGTCCGACACCGAAAAATGCAATCCGTCCGCGACAGCCTCGAAGTCGTCCTTTCGCGTCTCGCCGTCCGCGCGGACAATAAAAGCGTATTCGTAAAGCTCTATCCGGAAGCCGCACGGGCAGCAGCCGATGCCGCCGATGGTCGGCGCAGAGCCGGCGTGACGCTCGGGCCGCTCGACGGAACAATTCTGTCGATCAAAGACCTGGTCGATGTCGTCGGCGAGCCGACCACGGCCGGATCATTGTTGCTCAGCACCGCGGCGCCGGCGCTGCGGGATGCCGTCATCGTGCGGCGGCTGCGGCAGGCCGGTGCGATCATCATCGGCAAGACCAACATGACCGAATTCGCCTTCACCGCGATCGGCGTCAACCCGCATTACGGCACGCCCGGCAATGCAACCGACGCCGGCCGGATTGCGGGCGGCTCATCCTCGGGCGCCGGTGTTTCCGTTGCCGAAGGCACGAGCGAGATCTCGATCGGTTCCGACACCGGCGGTTCGGTGCGCATTCCGGCGGCGCTGAACGGTGCCGTCGGCTTCAAGCCGACGGCGCGGCGCGTATCACGCGTTGGCGTCTTCCCGCTGTCCGACACGCTCGACTCCATCGGCCCGCTTGCCCGCACCGTCGCCGAATGTGCCGCAGCCGACGCGGTGATGGCGGGCGAGGAGGCTGTGGCTCTGGTTCAGCTTTCGCTTGCCGGACTGCGCATCGGTATTCCACGCGGCGTGCTCTTCGAGGATACGGAAAAAGAGGTCTCGGCGGCGTTCGAGCGATCTGTTCGCAAGGTAGAGCTTGCGGGTGCACGCCTCGCCGATCTGTCCATCGATGACCTCCTCGCCGATTTGCGCGCGGTAACCAAGCGGGCCTCGATCGCGGCAATGGAGGGTGCCGGGGTTCATGCAGATTGGCTGGCGACAGGTGCGACGACGCCGGTCGATCCGCGGGTGAGCGAGCCGTTGTCGCGCGCCGCCGCCGTTCCCGCCACGACCTACATAAGGGCAATCCGCCGCCGCACTGTGCTTGTCGCCGTCATGGACGAGCGGCTGGCGTCGATCGATGTGCTGGCCCTTCCGACCACACCGGTCACCGCGCCGACCATCGTGTCGATGACCGGCGACGAAGCTCTATGTGAGCGTACGGAAGGCCTTCTGCTGCGCAACACGCAGGTCGCCAACCAGTTCGACCTCTGCGCGATCTCGCTGCCGATGCCGGGAATGGCGCGCCCGGCCGGGCTGATGCTGGTGGCGCGCCAGTGCCATGACCACCGTCTCCTGCGCATCGCGGCGGAAGTCGAGGCACTGCTTGGCCGTTGAGGCGCCGTCAGGCGTCGGCCGGAAACCGCCGCCGGTAGTGCTCGACCACTTCGGGATTGCGCAGATTGACCGGCAATTTGTTGGCCAGCACCAGCAAGGTTTCATGGGCTGAACCGACGCCCATGCGCATCATAGACTGCTCGGTGATGCCGGCCATGTGCGGCGTGACAATGACATTGTCGAAGCTGAAATAGGGATGATCTGAAGGCAGCGGCTGCGTCGCAAAGACATCGAGCGCGGCACCGCCAATACGATCCTTTTGCAGCGCTTCGATCAACGCCTCGTCGTCGATCACCGGCCCGCGCGAAATATTGATCAGCAGCGTATGCGGCTTCATTCGACCGATGCGCTCGCGGTTGATCAGGCCGCGCGTCTCCGGTGTCAGCGGGCAGCACAGAACGATGATATCGCTCTGCTCGATCAGTGCGTCGATCGACAGGAAGCCGACCCTATCGGGCGCCGGCCTCATGCTGCGCGTCGTCGCTACCACGTTCAGGTCGAAACCATGTGCTGCGATATGGCCGATTGCCTGTCCGATGGCGCCGAAGCCGACAATGCCGATCGTCTTGCCGGCGAGCTCGCTGGCGAGAATGGTGTGGTCGCGGCCGGCCAGCCAGCCCTTCGCCCGCAAGTCGCGGTCCACCATGCGGAAACGCCGAAGCAGCGCCAGGGTCGCGAACATCACGTATTCGGCGACCGACCGTGCATTGACCGCCGGCACGTTTGCCACCAGCACGCCGGCTGCAGTGGCCGCTTCCATCGGAACCATGTCGAGCCCGGCGCCATGGCGGATTGCAGCCCGGAGCTTCGTAGCACCTTCGAACAGCGCTGATGGCAGCGGGGCGCGAACGATGATGATATCGGCGTCCCTCGCCTCAGTCGCCAGCGTGTCCGCATCGAGGGCGGAAGCGACAACGAGTTCGCCGGCACCAGTCAACATGGCGGAGGCGCGCGGGTGCAGCGTGTGCGTCGACAGGATTTTGGGCATATCAGACCTGTTCGAGTGCTGGGCTGTGAGGTTCTGCCCCGCCGCCTTCGATCAGGCCTTTCCAGTAACTTTCCGCGCCTTGCAGATGGGCACTCATCAGCGCCTGGGCGAGATTGCCGTCGCGGCGCAGCAGCGCCTCGTAGATCTGGATGTGCTCGGCATGCGAGCGCACGCTGCGTTCGGGATCGTTGAAATAGATCGGCAGGCGTTGCTCGCCCATCATGTAATAGACGCTGCATATGTTGTGAAAAACGCTGTTCTTGGTTGCCCGCACGATTTCAAGGTGGAATTCGCGGTCCTCCTTGGCGAGGCCCTCGCCTGCCGCAATGCGCTCCTCCGACGCCTTCAGGATTTCGCGCAGCCGCTCGAAATTTTCCTCGGTAGCGCGCGAACAGGCAAGCTCGGCGGCCTTGATCTCGTGGATCTTGCGCAACTCGACCGTCTCGTAGATCTGGATCGGATCAAGCGGCAGGCCGGCCCTGGCAAAAAGCGCCATCGCCTCGACGCTGGCCTGCTTGGTGTCGATGTAGATGCCGGACTTGGCCCGGCGCTCGACGATGCGCATGGCTTCGAGGATGGCCAGCGCCTCGCGGATCTGGCCGCGGCTGACGACGAAATGCTCCGCCAGTTCACGCTCCGACGGCGTTCGGCCCGTCGCCTTGTCGGAGTGGGAGAACAGATAGGCAGCGAGTTCCGCGAGAAGGTTCTTTTCTTTCATGATCAGCCGCGTAGCGCGTGCGCCTCCAGGAACCGTTCCGAAAGGGTGAATCCCAGTCCGGGCTTCTCCGGGATCGCCATCATACCGTCCTTTGCTTCGACAGTCTCCTCGATCAGATCGTGGATCATCGGGTTGGCGCCGAGCGAATACTCGATGGTAAAGCTAGCCGGCGAAGCAGCGCAGACATGCAGCCCGGCAAAGAAGCAAGGCGCGCCAGCCCACAGATGCGGCGCAAAGCGCAGATTGAAGGCGCTGGCGATGGTGCCGATCTTTATCGCCTCGCTGATGCCGCCGCAAAAAGCCGGGTCAGGCTGGAAGATATCGGCCGCCTTGAGCGTGGCGAGGTCGCGGAAAGCATAGCGCGTCGCTTCGCTTTCGCCGGTGGCGATCGGGATGGAGCCGGACGCCCGCACTTCGGCCATGCCGGGCTTGTCGTCGGCGATGACCGGCTCCTCGAACCAGGCCAGATCGAGATCGCCGGCGAGATGGATGAAGCGCTTGGCTTCCGCCACCGTATAGGTGCCATGCGCATCGACCATCAGGTCAACCTCGGGGCCGAGCGCCTGTCTTGCGGCGCGCACGCGGGCGGCGGAAAGATGCGGAGCGCCGTCCATCGCGCCGATCCGCATCTTCAGCGCCTTGAAACCGCCCTTGGCGATATAGGATTTTAACTGGTCGCCGATCGCCTCGGTGGAAGCCCAGCCGCCGGAAGCATAGGCGGGCATGCGGTCGAGCTTGCGGCCGCCGAGCAGCCGCCAGACTGGAACCCCCTGCGACTTGCCCAGAATATCCCACAACGCGATGTCGACGGCGCTGATCGCAGCGACGCTGATGCCGCGCCGCGCCAGTTGCGGCATGGCGTGGCCGTTTTGCGCGGCACTGTCGTGGCGCACGCCATTGTAGAGCATCTCCCAGATCACCCCGATGTCGGCCGGATCGCAGCCGATCAGCTGCGGGCCGACCTCGTGGTTCAGCATGTGGACGAGGGCGCCATAGCTGCCGGTGCTGCCGGCAGCATTCTTGCCTTCGCCCCAGCCGACCAGCCCGTCGTCGGTCTCGATGCGCAGGATGGCGGCATCAAACGTCGTCACTTGACCGAAGTCGCTGCGGTGCTGCTTCGCGGCTTCGATCGGTATGCGGACCCACCAGGCTTGGACCGTCTTGATGCGCATGTTCATCCCCGGCCTTGCCGCCGGTCAGGGCGGAAGGCTCATTCTCAAACGGACCGACTACTTGATCAACGGCAGCAACGTTTCAGCGTTGATGCGCATCTGATCGGTGTAGAACTTTTCCGTCAGCACGCTGGAACCATGGTCCTGAATGAATTTGAGCTGCTCCGGCGAGATGTCGACCGGATTGCGCTCGACCATGTCGGGATAGGGAGCGGCCGGCGTGCGGTCGACGGGGGCGACGAACTCGTTGGTCAGCGCGCCATCGTAACCGACCTCCTTCAGCGTGCCGACGATCTTCGGCCAGTCGATCTGTCCGAGACCGGCGGCGAAGCGGTTGTTGTCGGCAACATGGAAGTCGAACAGGCGCTTGCCGACCTGCCGGATGGCATCATAGACGTTAAATTCTTCCATGTGGATGTGGTAGGCGTCGAGGCAGACGCCGCATTCGGGGCTGACTGCATCGGCCAGCGCCAGCGCCTGGGCGCCACGGTTGAACAGATAGGTCTCGAAACGGTTGAGCGGCTCGACCGCGATCTTGACACCGACCTTCTTGGCATGGGTGAAGCATTCCCTGGTAGCGTCGACGACCCATTTCCATTCTTCTTCTTCGGTGCCGTCCGGCACCACTTTGCCGACGGTGGCGGGAACCAGGGTGATGATCTCGCCGTCGAGTTCGCTCACCATCGTCAGCACATCCTTGACGTACTGTACGGAGCGCTCGCGCTGGCCCTGGTCCTTGGCGGCGAGATTGCGCTCGCCCAGCATCAGCGTCACCGCCCCCCAGCAGCGGATGCCGTGCTCCTTCAGGAGCGCGCGCGTCTCATCGGTCTTGTATTGCTCGGGCTCGCCGGAAATTTCGATCGACTCATAGCCGAATTTCTTGATGCGTTTGAGCGTCGTCTCCAATGGTTCCGCCCGCATCCAGTTGTGCGTCGAAAGATGCATGGTCTGTCCTTCCCAGAATTCGCCTGTAACAGTTCGCCTGCGACGCGCTCCACCAGAGTGCGTCGCATGATTCCTCCCCAAGGCGCTCCAGCATTTGTCGTAAACTGGTTCGACCAATTGGGCGTGAAAAGAGGTCTACAGCAATTTCATCTGGACGGCAAGAAATCCTACAAGGCAGCCCCGGCCCATGATTATTTCATTGATAAAACTGGCGTATTAGTCCGCTGCCCGGCAATTTTCGCAGCGCTGGTTGCGAGTGGCACCGCTTGACCAAATGACCATATTTGGTAATACCAGAATGGCGGTGCGTACTAGCGCCTGTCGAGAAAAGACCAAAGAGGCTGGCCCTGCTTTCAATCGGCGCTATGCTTGGTCGTGGATAATTAGGGAGGATGCCGATGCCGTCGACAATGAAGGGTCCTGGGCTGTTTCTGGCGCAGTTCGCAGGCGATGCCGCACCGTTCAATTCGCTGCCGGCGATCACCAAATGGGCGGCCGGGCTGGGCTACAAGGGCGTGCAGATCCCGACCTGGGACAGCCGGCTGTTCGACCTCGAGAAGGCGGCGTCTTCCCAGGCCTATTGCGACGAAGTGAAGGGCATCTGCACCGAGGCGGGCGTTGAGATCACCGAGCTGTCGACGCATCTGCAGGGGCAGTTGGTGGCGGTGCATCCGGCCTATGACGCGCAGTTCGATGGCTTCGCGCCGCCTGCGTTGCACAATAATCCTAAAGCCAGGCAGCAATGGGCGGTCGAACAGATGAAGTTCGGCGCCAAGGCGTCGAAGAATCTCGGGCTTAAGGCGTCGGTGTCGTTTTGCGGAGCGTTGGCCTTCCCCTACCTTTATCCTTGGCCGCAACGGCCGGCGGGATTGATCGAGGAAGCATTTTCCGAACTGGGAAAACGCTGGAAGCCGATCCTCGACGTCTATGAGGACAATGGCGTCGACGTCGGCTACGAAATCCATCCGGGCGAGGACGTCTTCGACGGTGCGACCTTCGAGATGTTCCTCGACGCGGTGGGCGGCCACAAGCGCTGCAACATCAACTACGACCCGTCGCATTTCCTGCTGCAGCAGCTCGACTATCTCGAATTCATCGACATCTATCACGAGCGGATCAAGGCGTTCCACGCCAAGGATGCCGAGTTCAATCCGACCGGCCGGCAAGGCGTCTATTCCGGTTATCAGAGCTGGACGAACCGGGCCGGGCGCTTCCGCTCGCTCGGCGACGGACAGGTGGATTTCGGCGGCATCTTCTCCAAACTCGCCCAATATGACTACGATTCATGGGCGGTGCTGGAATGGGAATGCTGCCTGAAGCACCCCGAGGATGGCGCGGCCGAAGGCGCTCCCTTCATTCAGCATCACATCATCAGGGTGACGGAAAAAGCATTCGACGATTTCGCAGGCGGCGCGACCGATAAAAAGGTAAAAAGGTGCTGCGCGCCATGATGGGAATCTAGCGCTTTTTTTCCCTCCCTTTGAGGGGAGGGCGGCCCGAAGGGCCGGGT
>NZ_RZSW01000420.1:0-5652 GCF_003997375.1 Mesorhizobium sp. M5C.F.Ca.IN.020.29.1.1
AAATTGAACAGACGCCGCGCGTCCAAGCAGCCGCAAAGGACGCTCTGGCATTTGAGTCCGAGGGATTCCCTCCGGAACTTATCTCGGTTCCCGGATCATACGCCCGCCGCCTTCTCGGTCTCTGAAATCTCTTCGTCCTCAACCGCCGTATGCTGCGCCGCCAGGAAATTGCCGACATGGCTGAGGCCGTCGAAATGATCGCAGAACACCTTGATGACGACCAGCAGCGGCACCGCCATCAGCGCGCCGACGAAGCCCCACAACCAGGACCAGAAGGCAATGGCGATGAGGATCGCCACGGCGTTGATCTCGAGGCGGCGGCCAACCACAGTCGGCGTCACAAACTGGCCTTCGATGACGTCGCACAAAATGACGAATGCTGGCGCCAGCAGCGCATAGGAGATCGTCTCGAAGCTGATCAGCGAGATGACGGTAACCAGCGTGATCGTAATCAGCGCACCGATATAGGGCAGGAAATTAAGCAGAGCCGCTGCCGCGCCCCAGACCTGAGCGTTGGGCACGCCGAGGGCCCACAGGCCGAGCCCGATGACCGTGCCGAGGCCCGCGTTGATGACCGTGACGGTGAGCAGATAGTGCGATATTTCACGTTCAACGTCGTAGACGACGCGCAGCGCCCGCTTCTTTTCGCTGAGACTGGGGAAGGACTGGACAATCTTCTCATAGAACATCGTGCCGGAGGCGAGCAGGAACAGCGACAGGACGAAGACAATGGTGACGCTGGTGCCGGCCGACAGCACATTGCCGGCGGCTTGCGAGAGAATGCCCGATGGCGCCATGGCCACCCTCTGAACGCCGGGCTCCTGGGAGGTCTGCGTTAGTCCCTCTATCTGACGCGAAATCTCCACGATCCTTTCGAACGGACGGCGCAGTTGCGCCAGACGTTCCGCAAGCTGCTGGCCGATCGACGAGGTGTTGTTGATGAGGTCGATGACCGGGCCGCTGAGCAAATACCCTGCGACAGCGATGACGCAGAACGACAGCAGCACCAGCAATGTCGCCGACATGGCATCGGGCAAGCCGTGCTTGCGCAGGAAGCGGACGATCGGCGTCAGCGTCAGTGCCAGCAGGAAAGCCAGAATGACCGGCATGAAGAAGGCACGGGCGAAATAGAGCGCGAAGATCGCCATAAGGATGAAGATGCCAACGAGCAGCGAACGAATCAGATGGGTATCCGCACGCGCCTCGGCGCGCGAATCCGGGCTATCGGCAGCGCCTGCGCCCGAAGCGGCGGGTTCGGCTTTCATTCTGGCCCTCGGCGGCACACCGCGATTGGCGTAGACCGTGGGCGGAAACGCCTTTGCGGCTTCAAAGTTCCGTTAGAGCGACGTGCGTCCACTTGGACGCACAAAGTGCGCTCTGACACTTTGAATCTACGCATCGTGCTTTCCGAAAATCGATTCCGATTTTCGGGTCGATGCGTTAGCCGGCGTTGATGATGACCTTAGCCCTACGATCTTGCCGACGAATCAGGCGGCCGGCGCTGCCACGGCCCGGATGGCCTCCGCCGTTTCCTTGCGCACGATCGGCGCGACCTTGGTGCCGTAGAGTTCGATCGCCTTCATGACCTTGGCATGCGCCATGGTGCCGATCGCCATTTGCAGCAGGAAGCGATCGTTGCCGAATATCCTGTGCTGGGCAACGATTTTTTCGGCCACCTGTTCTGGATTGCCGACGAACAGCGCGCCGTTCGGGCCGCGCGACTGGTCGAAATGTGCCCTCGATGTCGGACCCCAGCCACGCTCGCGGCCAATGCGGTTCATCACCTCGGCCTGCGGCCCATAAAAATCGTCAGCCGCCTGGTCGGTGGTCTCGGCGATGAAGCCGTGGACGTTGAGGCTGGTAGCGAGATCAGCCGGATCGTTGCCCGCCCGTTTGGCCGCTTCCCTGTAAATGTCGAACAGCGGCGCGAACCGCGCCGGCGCGCCGCCGATGATGGCCAGCGCCAGCGGCAGGCCAAGCGCGCCGGCCCGCGCGGCGGATTGCGGCGTGCCGCCGATCGCGATCCAGATCGGCAATCTGCCTTGGAACGGGCGGGGGTAGACGCCGCGATCGTTGATCGAAGCGCGCAGCCTGCCCGACCACGTCACCTTGACGCTGTCGCGTATGGCAAGCAGCAGGTCGAGCTTTTCGGCAAAGAGCTCGTCATAATCTTCGAGATTGTAGCCGAACAGCGGAAAGGATTCGATGAACGAGCCGCGCCCAGCCATGATCTCGGCCCGACCGCCGGATAGAAGGTCGAGTGTCGCAAACTGCTGGAAGACGCGAACCGGATCGTCGGAGGATAGCACGGTGACCGCGCTGGTCAGCTTTATGCGCCGGGTGCGTTCGGCCGCCGCGGCCAGGGCTACGACCGGCGCTGAAGCCGCATAATCGGGACGGTGATGCTCGCCCAGCCCAAACACGTCGAGGCCGACCTGGTCGGCCAGCTCGATCTCCTCGATCAGGTTTCGCAGCCGCTCATGCGGACCGATGGCACCAGGGCCCGGTTCCGGCCCGACGTCGGCGAAGGTATAGAGACCGAGTTCCATCATGTGTCATCCTGGTGTTTTGTTTTTCGCGCTACAGGTAGCGACCAGTCCGCCGCGCCACCAGAGGGGCGGATGGTGAACAGTGCATGTCCGTTTCAGCCGAATTCAGCCGAAAAGGCGTCTCCCGACTGCAACAGCTCAGAATTTCATGGCTGGCATACCGTTTTGGCGCTTGAACTCTGGGTTTTCACGCGTATGTAAGCCTCGCAAATTGACTCCAGGGAAGTGGACTTGGCTATCTATAGGGAAAAAGACGTTTTCGAGCGGCGCAATGCCGCAAACGAGGCAAAGAAGGCGCTTCTCGAGCGCTTCAGGGCAAAGCCAGCAGCAGACGATCCAGCGGTGCTGGCACGACAGGCCGAACGCAAGGCAATCCTCGAAGCTCGTGCGATACGCGAGGCCGAAAAGGCCAGGCTGAAGCAGGAAAAGCTGGCGCGCGAAGCGGCCGAAAAGGCCGAGCGCGAAGCTGCTGCCGAAGCGGCGCGTATTGCTGCGGAAGAAGCGGCGCGGGCGGAAGCGAAGATCCGGGAAGCCGAAGAGAACGAGCGCATCGCTCGTTTGCTTGCCGACGAGGCCGAGCGCAAGGCCAAGCGCGACGCGCGCTATGCGGCGCGCAAGCAGCGCACCGGCAGGACGCCTCCGGGCTTTTCTGCTCGCTAGCGCTCCTACAGCGCGATAGCACCAATCAAATTCAGGGCCGCCTTGCAGCGGCCCTGAAGGCGTTTGTGCTGCGGCCTTGCAGCAAAACTAATGCATGTCGCCCAAAAGTGCGCAGCGGTTTTGGGACGACGACATGCATAACAACAAGAACTTAAAGCGCGCCGCATGAATCTCTTCAGACGCGACGCGCTTTAGGCCGCGAGTTTCAATCCCATGATGCCGCAGACGATGAGTGCGATGCAGGCCAGCCTGATCGCGGTCGCAGGCTCGCCGAGCAGCCAGATGCCAAGCAGCGCCGTGCCGACGGTGCCGATGCCGGTCCACACCGCATAGGCCGTGCCGACCGGCAGCGTCTTCAGCGCCAGTCCGAGCAAAACGAGACTGACGACCATCGAGACAACCGTCAGGACAGTCGGCAGCGGCCTCGAAAAGCCATCAGTGTATTTGAGGCCGATCGCCCAGCCGATCTCGAACAGACCAGCGAAGAAGAGAAGAATCCACGACATCGGAACGCTCCATTGGATTGCGGGTCGTCCCGGTCTTTTCGCAAAGCGCGAAGTCGTCTTCGCTGCATTGGTATAGAAATTTAGGGTGCCCAATCAACAGCAGCGCCGGCGGCATTTCAGGACCAACCGGTGAATGTCGATTGGCACTGAAATGCCGCCGGTCATGACCTCGCGTCGAAACGCCCAGGCTTACCTGTCCTTGAGTTTGGTCGCTTTGACGGGCGGCGCTTTCAGGGTCGGGGCAGCGGCGGGTTTCTTCGCGTCCTTTTTCGGCTTGCGGGCTTCTTTGCCCGCCTTCATCGCACCTTTAGCCATGATTCGTTTCCTCCATTTGTGGCAAGCGAAATGAACCAAGAGAAACGCCCGACCGCAAGAGGCATAATCTGGCGCCGGCGCCAGCCGGCTGAGGTCAACCGTTCCGCTCGTAAACCGTGCTGGTCCGTGCGATGATCTTTTTTGCAATGCAGCAACAGCCCGTGCCTTCGCCGGGTGATGATCCGGCAGGCCGGTCAGGACGACAATGCGAATCCATATCGGCGGCGAGATGAGCTTCGATTTTCCGCAGGAAACGCCGCTGATCGCGATGCTCAACGTCCACTATTCCCGCGCGTCGGATCTCGAATGGCCGGACTTCCTGACCTCGAACCCGCCGGTGCCGATCGAGAGCTACCGGGACAGTTTCGGCAACTGGTGCAACCGTCTTGTCGCCCCGCCGGGTCGCTTCAGCATCGGCACGGACGCGGTGATCCGCGATACCGGCACTTTCGGCGATCTGATGGCCTGGCAGAACGAGGTGCGCGACCTGCCGTCCGACACGCTGCTGTTCCTGCTGCCCAGCCGCTATTGCGATAGCGACGTGCTGGCGAACGAAGCGTGGCGGCTGTTCGGCCACACGCCGCTCGGCATTCCACGCGTGCAGGCGGTCTGCGACTTCGTCCACAACCACATCATCTTTAATTATGGCAATGCGCGGCCGACGCGCACGGCGGCCTATCGCGAGCAGAGCGGGGTCTGCCGCGACTTCGCCCCTCTCGCCGTCGCCTTCTGCCGCGCCTTGAACATCCCGACGCGCTACTGCACCGGCTACATCAGCGACATCGGCCTGCCGAACCGTGGTCGGACATGGACTTCGCCGCCTGGATGGAGGTCGATCTCGGCGGCCGCTGGCATGCCTTCGATCCGCGCAACAACGCGCCGCGCATCGGCCGCATCCTGATCGCCTCCGGCCGCGATGCAGCCGATGTGCCGCTGACCCATATTTTCGGGCCCGGCACGCTGGCCGGTTTCAAGGTCTGGACGAACAAGATCGTCGACTAGGCCGTGTGGACAGTTACCGCAACCACAAGACAATAGCCGTGAGAGTGACAACGGCGCGGTAATTGCGGGCGGGTTTCTCGAAGCGGGTTGCGACCCGGCGGAACTGCCTGAGTTTGGAGAAGCAGCACTCAATGTGCTCTGTAAATTCACACGGCATGGAGATCACTTCATTGAAGTCTCAAATGCGCTCAGACGTTCAAAAACCTAAGAAGCGGCGGGCTTGCTTCGGATGGTTAAGGCCAGGAGCGCCTCCGAAAGTCGTTTCTTCGCCCGCTCGACCCCGTTCTCGTCGATTGCCTCAACATCGAGGAACAAGTCGAGGCCAGTCGCGTGCTCGCTGATGACCTGAGGGCGCTGGGCCAGTTCACCCAGGAGGCCCTCGACTTCGTAGGGGACAACCTCCCGGCTGATCCCCTTCATGGCAATCGGTGCTAACGGACGCGCCCGGACAAGGTCGCGGACGAGCGCGTAAGTCTCATAGCTGAGGCAGATGCCGCCGGGCTCGGCAATCGACTGCAGACGGGCCGCCAAGTTCGCTTCGGCTCCGATGATCGTGTAGTCCATCCGATCATCGGAACCGAAGTTTCCAACATTGCAATAGCCCGTGTTGATGCCCTGTC
>NZ_RZSW01000421.1:0-5644 GCF_003997375.1 Mesorhizobium sp. M5C.F.Ca.IN.020.29.1.1
GCTGTGCTCGGGCGAACGGCGGCTTCGCAGCAGGCCGAAGGCAATGCGCCACGCGCTCAGCGAAAGGGCGAGGTGCCGAACGCCGCCACGCGAAGGCAGAACGAACCCGGTCCGCACATCCAGCCATTCCGCAAGCGGGAAGGCGCGCCGGCGCCTTGCGGAACTGTCCGCGATCGAGCCACGCCGCCATCGCTCGCCGGCGGGCTCGCACCAGCCCGATCCGACCTTGCGACATCCTATGCTGCCCGTGCGTGGATCGGTCCCGTCGCGTCCCGGTCCGCGAGGCTGCCGGACGCTACGGCCGCCGGTTTGTGGTCATCCGGTCCATCAGTGATCATGTGACAGCTCTTCTTCCCACATCCCGGCGTGCGCCGAGGCGGCGGCAAAGGCTAAGAGGGATCGGAGCTGCACGATCATGGTGCCGGCGCGACCGTGATCGCGCTTTACTGCAGGGTGTCGCGATCGCCCGCCAGGAGTTTTCGGTAGCCGGTTATCGTCATCCACTTTGCCCGTCGTAAATGCTCTTCCCAACAACGGCGGGTGCGCTGTGGCTCGGCCACAGGGTCACGGTGAAGGACAATCCGGGCGACTTCCTGCCAGTCAGCGCCATCAGCCTCGGCATCGAGAAGGCGCATATAGGTCACCTTGTGCCGATCATCGTAAGGGGTGATGTTGTCGGACCACGGCACTTCGTCAGCAACATTCGGGTCTGGTGCAGGCATCAGTTCTCCTTTTCCTGGGTGCTTTGTCTAGGCGCACAAATCTCAGACAAATGGGCTGTTCTGTACGTCGTAGCCGACGCCGCAGCTCACCAGACTTGCTCACCTTTCGGCGACCACTCGTCGACACCGCCTCAGGCTGCGTATTCCGTCTCGCTCCGCTGTGCGGCGCGGCGGTTTAAGTATGACCATCAAAACGAGGAACGCAAAGCCCAGACTCCCGCGACAAGCGCAAAGATCGTAGGCTCGGATTTGCCATCCAGGAGCCGAGATAGACCAAGATAAACCCGGGCACCATCCGCCCGCCATACCGGAGCCAGGCGGAGACGAATGGAGCATCAGGCCGCCTCCCCGATCGTCTCTGACTGCGGCTGCAGTCCGTGCAGATAGGCGACGGCACGCTGGGCATGGGCTGCGGCCGTAAAGATCGCCCGCCTGTCCGACCCGAGGACGGTCAGCCAGCTTTGAAGGTAGGAGGCATGATCCGGCCTCGGCTCCAGTTCCGGAACGATGCCGAGGTCAGCGCAAATGAGCGCTGATCCGATCTCCACCAACAATTCTTCGCGCGCGCGGTCCGTGCGATCCTTGTGGTAGCGGCTGAGATCCCGGTTCAATCGATGGGGGGCAGCCGTCCAATGCAGGGTTTCGTGGGCGCGGACTGCGACGAACGACGCCATGTCCCTGAAACTTTCGGGATGGGGCAGTTGCACATGGTCGGACGATGGGGAGTAGAACGCCTTGTCACCGCCATAGCGCACGACCGCGCCGGTGTTGTCGAAGAAGCGATCGGCATGTTCAATCCGCTCGACGGGCCCGGCCGCGGGCTCCGCTGCTGCGTAGTAGCGCGACGGCAGCTCGTCGATCTGATCAGCGCAAAAGACCGTATAGGTTTTGAGGTACGGAATGCCGCGCTCGACCTCGTCACCATTGGCGTCGATTTCGGTCTTGCTGAAGCTGCCGGCATAGACAACTGTGGTTCCGGTTTCGCCCTTTCGGACATGGGCGCCCAATTCGACCGACTGCTTGAATGTCATCCAGTAGGGTGAAACAAAGCCCTGCGCGACCGCTTCGGACCACAAAAGCAGCGTGTTTATACCCTGATAGGGCAGCCCATTGTGGCGTAACGGCCTGTTGACGTTGCCGCTCGGATGACCCGCACGCCAAGGCTTGACCCAGGGGCGCACGCCCTTTTCGAGATCGGCGACGATCTTCTCGGTGATCTTCGCGTAGAGGTCTGCCCGCGATCCTTTTTCTTTCCTGCTCATTTTCCTGAACCTCCATTCTGGAGGCCGCGCCCATCGCGGCCCCGTCACGGCGATCCGTCAGCCGGGGCGATCAGGAGGCGCGGGCACCCGAAAGGGCCGAAACGACAGTGGAGGACGGCGAAGCCGTTGCGCGCGACGCCGAGCCCGGCAGGAGCGAGGTCCGGGACGGGGCGCGAAGTGCGGACAGGCACGAAAGCGCCCTGCCTGGCGGGCGTGGTGCGCGAAGGCCGGTTCAATGAACCGACCTCGCGCCCGTATAAGGATCGTACTCGAACAGTCGGGTAACGTCGGCGTCTTCGAGCTCGTCCTCGGGCAAGACGCCATACTGGTCGTCGGACTGGAAGAGGATGACGGTAGTCATCAGGGTGCGGGCGAGCTTCCAGGCGTGCTTTTGAGCGAGTTCAAGATTGTGCGACATCGGAGGGCTCCATCTGTGGAGCGGGCCAATCCCGCTCGATGGCTCCGTCAGTGTCCGGCTCCGGGCGCGATCACCGCGCAGGCTTTAGCCAAGCGGCCGCACGCTCGCGTAGCGGACCCTTTATGGGTTGATCGTGGAAGATCCGGAGCCGGACCAGGAAGCCATCCCGGGAGAGCGGGATTGGAACGCGGCCCAATGTGAGCCCGGCGATCGGCGCGATCTGTTCGCGTCGAAACCCTGGAACACGCTGGGCGCCTTGAAGCGCTCGATGAAAAACCGCCGCGGCTCAGGAGTAAGGCGCATTTCGGGTACGCCGGCGAGGATTGGCGCACCCGGCTAACTGAAACTGAGATTCAATCAGTTAACGGCCGCGCTCGCCAACGGCGTTCGAGACGTTCGTGGCACTTCATCGCGCAACACCTGCAGTCGACCCGAACCGGCATCGAAGTATGTCGCGCCACCGTCACATCCATCTCGTAACTGCGGTGAAATGCTGGCAGGCGCATCGGCCGATACCGCCGTGCTGGATTGTCCTCGACGCGTAAAGATCGGGCGAGGCCGAAGCCTCGCCCGTGAGCGGCCTACCCGAGGGCCGCCAGCTGCATTTCGGCCGCCTTGCGGTCGACGCTCTGGCCGGGGTTCTCGACCGGGCGCTCGAAAGGCTTCCACTTCTCACCGACGACCTGCTCGTAGGCGGCGACCGCGCCTTCGGCCGCCATGCGCAGCGCATGGGACTGGAGCGCCATGTCGGCGGCGAACTCGCGCTTGCGCTGGGCGGCGCTGTCGAAACCGACCGGACCGTCGAGGTCCTCGTCGCGGGCGTCGTTGGCAGCCTTGGCGGTGGCGTCGCGAGCTTCCGTCACCGCACGGCTGTAGAACTGGCCGGCGCCGTGGGCGGAGCCGACATAGGCGCCGACGATGCGCTGCAGGTGGATCTGCATCGCCCTTTCTCCCAGGCCCTCATTGAGGGCATCGGCCGTCTCGACGATGAGCTTCTCGTGAAGATCGCGGATGCCGTCGCTGTCGAGGACGGGCAGGCCAAAGCTTTCGGAGATGAGGCCGGCCTGACTGGCGTCGGGGCAGCAGAGCCGGACCATTTCGAGGGTGGTGCCCTTGCGGAGCGGGACCACGCGAGCGGACTGGCGGGAAGTGCGAGCGGTCTTGGTCATGGGATTTCCTTTCCTGTCGTTCCGCCGAAGGCCGGGACCGGCTCCTTGCTCGGCCCTCCCTTCGGTCGCGGTCCAGACAAAACCGGCGGAAAGACGGGCGCTTCAGGGTCCGGGCGGGCCAGGTCGAGCAGGGTGGGTTTGCGTCCAAGCAGGGCTGACCAGCCCTCGCGCGGGAAGCGGGCCCGCCGTGGCGAGAACGGCTCTACCGGCCGCCCCGCGGCGCGGAACGCGGCCTTGAAGCGCACGGCCGCCGGTTTAGGACCGCACACCGAACGAAGGGAGGCCGGGCAAGGGCCTGTCCATCGACACGGGGAACGGAAAGACAGGTTGCCGTGACCAACCGCCTTGCAAACAGCCTGCTTGTGATTGTGCCGGTTGCGTCGCCACCAGATGAACGGGCTTATGCGCGACAATACGGCTGGCCGCCCCCGGAAAACGCGCTTGCCTGCCCCGCAGTAGACAGGCCGATCGTCACGCTGCCCGTCCATTGAGACAACCGCCGTGCCGCTCGAGGAATCTGGCGATCGCGAGATCCTGCCGCGCGAGCTTTCGGGAGAGGGCGTCGATCTCCGGCTGCCGTTCCGCGGTCAGGGCGGCAAGATGTGACCGATAGCGCTCGAGGAACGCGCCGGGGTCCGGCGCCCTCCCCCGACGATAGCCTGACTGGCGCGGCTGCAATTGCGGGATCAGCGCCGTCATGCGCCGGATAATCTGGCGGTCGATCCTGTCAAGCTGGCGCTGTGTCTGCCGGCGCGCTTCCTCCATGCGGAAGAGCTCGGTGCGGCGTTCGGGGGACAAGGTCATGACGCCCGCCTCCCCTGCCAGCCGACGAAGCTCGACGGGCCGTGGTAGACCTGGTGGCGTTCGGGGTCGATGACGAAGCCGAAGTGCCCGATGCGGTACTCGTCGGACGGAACGAGAAAGCGCCGCTCCTCGGTTCCGGGACCGCGCTTGCCGCCTGGCGTGGCGATGACCTCGACGAAATCCTTGTCGTGATCCGAAGTGATCGCCGAAACCACGATCCAGTCGTTGGCGTGCTCGGCGAGAAAGGTGCGCTCATCCTTCTTCCAGGATTCGCCGGTCTGGAGCACATTGCCCGTGATCGCTTCCCACGCGTCCGGAAAGCTGGCCTTCATGGTGCGTTCCGCACAACGTCGCTCGAAGCTGGTGAAGAGATGCGGGAAGGTGAAGGCGACGATCGCCCAGCACTCGTCTTCCTCATAGAATCCATCTGCCGCACGCAGCTGAGGCTGGACCTTGCGGTTGCGTTCGGGCGCGAGTTGAAAGCCGCCATGGCCCGCCGTGGAGTGGAACACCACACCCTCGGCATAGACGGTGGCGCCCTGCGATGGCCCCCAGGGCGTGCCGATGCGGGAGGCCGTTTCAACGCGGCCAAGGGCCCGCTCGTCGCGCTGGTGCTCGGCGTTCTCCTCGACTTTCGCACGGAATGCCGCCTCATCGGCAAGCTCCCCGCAATGGCCGTAGAAGTCCGAACGCGTCCATTGGGCAAACGGCTTGCGGATGCGCCAGCCGGTCGCGAGATAGTGCCGCCCGTCACTCGCGGGCAGCATGGCAAACGCCGTCTCGCCGACGAGGGCGACAAGAAGACCGTCGGCGCTGCGGCCGAACTCCACCTCCGGAAACCCGGAGATGGAGTTGGCGTGCGAATTTGCAGGAGCACAAGTTATCACGCGGCCCTCCCCTCGACATGATCGGCCGTAATCTCGTCTGCTGCGAGCTCATCCAGCACGGCGTTGGGATAGCCGTGGCGCGTTAGCCATTCCTCGGCATCGGCGTGATCGCTGGCGAGATAGACGAGCTCGGCGTCCGTGCCGGGCCGGTCGAACACGCGGAGCGAGCCGATGGCCGGGCGTTCGAGCACCGTGAAGCGGAGCCTGGAATCAGCTGAGAATGTGCGATGCAGGCGGATGGCGACGATACCGCCGGACCCGTAATCGGCCTCATGCAGCGTGAAGCTCGCCGGCAGGCTGATGCTGCCGACGGTCCGTCCCCCCTGCTTGCGGATCAGGCGACCCCTGCTGTTGTTGGACTGCCATTGAGACAGCTTCCTGC
>NZ_RZSW01000422.1:0-5580 GCF_003997375.1 Mesorhizobium sp. M5C.F.Ca.IN.020.29.1.1
CTCGGCTTTCGCCAATTTTCGACATTGAAGAAAAGGGCGCTGTCGCCGAAGCCGTCGTTCTGGGAGATGTCCGGCAGGACAAAGGGGGGCGCTGTCCCGTCGACGTTCACCGCAGCAGCGCTCTACTACCGATCCTTGACCGTCTCCATCGCCACAAAGGTCGAAGTCTGGGCGACGTGGGGCAGGGCGGAGATGCGCTCGCCGAGCACGCGGCGATAGGTGGCGATGTCGGTGGTGCGGACTTTCAGGAGGTAATCGAAGCTCGACGCCATCATGTGGCATTGCTCGATCTCCGGCACCGCCTGCACGGCGCGGTTGAAGGCGTCGAGCGCGGCCGAGCGGGTGTCGGACAATTTCACCTGGACGAAGGCGACATGGCCTTCGCCCATGCGCTCACGGTCGATGATCGCCTGGTAGCCGCGGATGATGCCGTCCTTCTCCAGCCGCTTGACCCGCGCCTGCACCGGCGTCTTCGACAGGCCGACCTTGGCCGCGAGTTCCGACATGGAAAGCCGGCCATTGCTGCCCAGCGCCGACAGGATGTTCCTGTCGATGCGGTCTAATCGGTCTTCTGTCATCGAATTTGTGGTCGAACTGGAGAAAATCAGGCCACACGATAATCCAATCGGCCTCTCCTGTCGATTTCTTTGGACCGATCGAAACCAAGCTTCGTGTTAGCTTGCGCCATTCGGTCCGGTGACCGCCGGACCGCTCCCTGATGCTTGCTCTATAGGACCGTCATGCCAGCGCTCGATGCCATCCGCCAGCAGATCCGTGCCAATTACTTGCCCGATGAAGACGAGGCCGTGAAGCGGCTGGCCGAGGCGACAGGGCTTTCGACGAAAGAGCGGAAGGCAATCTCGGCCCGCGCCGCCGACCTGGTGCGGGCGGTGCGCGGCTCGTCCGATCCGCGGCTGATGGAAGTCTTTCTGTCCGCTTATGGCCTTTCCACCAAGGAGGGCGTCGCGCTGATGTGCCTGGCCGAAGCGCTGCTGCGGGTGCCCGACACCGAAACGATGGACGACCTCATCGCCGACAAGATCGCGCCGCACGACTGGTCAGCGCATTCAGGGGGCTCGAGCTCGATCTTCGTCAATGCGTCGACCTGGGCGCTGATGCTGACCGGCCGGGTGCTTGACGAGGGCGAGGGCGGCATCGAAGGCACGCTGCGCGCCATGGTGCGCCGGCTGGGCGAGCCGGTCATCCGCAAGGCGGTCGCCGCCGCCATGCGCGAAATGGGCGAGCAGTTCGTGCTCGGCCGCACGATTGCCGAGGCCGTGAAGCGCGGCCGCCCGATGACCCAGAAAGGCTATTTCTATTCCTTCGATATGCTGGGCGAAGCGGCCCGCACCGAGGCGGACGCGTTGCGCTATCTCAAGGCCTATGCCGACGCCATCTCATCGCTCGATGCCGGCGCCAATGGTCCCGACATCCGCCAGAACCACGGCATCTCGGTCAAGCTCTCGGCGCTGCACCCGCGCTATGAAGTGACGCAAAAGGAAAAGATGCTGCCTGTGATGGCCGAGCGGCTTTTGTCGCTGGCGCTGGCGGCGCGCCATTCGCGCATGGGCCTCAACATCGACGCCGAGGAGGCCGACCGCCTCGACCTGTCGCTCGAAATCATCGAGCGGGTGCTGGCCGAGCCGGAGCTTGCCGGCTGGAACGGTTTTGGCGTCGTCGTCCAGGCCTATGGTCCGCGCGCCGCCTTCGTCATCGATTGGCTCTATGCGCTGGCGAAGAAGTACGACCGCACCATCATGGTGCGGCTGGTCAAGGGCGCCTATTGGGACACCGAGATCAAGCGGGCGCAGACGCTCGGGCTCGACGGATATCCGGTCTTCACCCGCAAGGCCAACACCGACGTGTCCTACCTCGCCTGCGCGAAAAAGCTGCTGTCGATGACCGACCGCATCTATCCGCAATTCGCCACCCACAACGCCCACACCGTCGCCGCCATCCTGTCGATGGCTGGGGATCGTGACTCATTCGAGTTCCAGCGCCTGCACGGCATGGGCGAGGCGTTACATGAGACGGTGCGGCGGGCCGAGGGGACGCGCTGCCGCATCTATGCGCCGGTCGGCGCGCATTCCGACCTGCTTGCCTATCTGGTCCGCCGGCTGCTCGAAAACGGCGCAAACTCCTCCTTCGTCCACCAGCTCACCGACGAGGAGGTCGAGCCGGAGGATATCGCTCGCGACCCACTCGAAACCGTCGAGAAACAGGGTCCGGCCAGCAATCCGGCGATCCCCAGCCCGTCGGCGATCTTCGGTGCTGGCCGCCGCAATTCGAAGGGGTTCGACATCACCGATCCCGTGGCGCTGGCCGCGATCGACAAGGCGAAGGTCGAGTTTGCCGGGCCGGACCGCTGGCACGCCAAGCCGATCACCCGGGCCGCCGGCTATGGCAAGCAGCGTCCGGTGGTCAATCCGGCAAAGCCGGAAGAGGTGGTCGGCACGGTCAGCGAGGCCACCGCCAAGCAGGTCGCGACCGCCGTGCGCATCGCGGTGGAGGCGCAGCCGGCATGGGCGAGGCGGGCCGTCGCCGAGCGCGCCGCCATCCTCAACCGCGCCGCCGACCTCTATGAGGCCAATGCTGTCGAATTCTTCGCGCTCGCCGCCCGCGAGGCCGGCAAATCACTGGCCGACGGCGTCGCCGAAGTGCGCGAGGCGGTCGATTTCCTGCGCTATTACGCAACCGAGGCGGCCAATGCCGAACCTGGAACCGAGGCGCGCGGCGTGATCGCGTGTATCTCGCCATGGAATTTTCCGCTCGCCATCTTCACCGGCCAGATTGCGGCAGCTCTCGTCACCGGCAATTCGGTCATCGCCAAGCCGGCCGAGCAGACGCCGCTGATCGCCTTCCGCGCCGTCGAATTGCTGCGCGAAGCCGGCGTGCCGGAAGACGTCATCCAGCTTCTGCCCGGCGATGGCCCCTCGGTCGGCGGCCCACTGACATCAGATCCGCGCATTGCCGGCGTCTGCTTCACCGGCTCGACCGAGGTCGCCAAGCTGATCGAAAAGCAGTTGGCCGAGACCGCCGCGCCCGACGCCATGCTGATCGCCGAGACTGGCGGGTTGAATGCCATGATCGTCGATTCCACCGCGCTTCCCGAACAAGCAGTACGCGACATCCTTGCCTCGGCCTTCCAGAGTGCCGGCCAGCGCTGCTCGGCGCTGCGCGTGCTCTATGTGCAGAAGGACGTCGAGAAGAAGATGCTGGAGATGCTGAAGGGCGCGATGGAAACGCTCAGCCTCGGCGATCCCTGGCGGATTTCGACCGATGTCGGCCCGGTCATCGACGAGGAGGCACAAAAATCGATCCGCGACTATTGCACTGACATGGGCCTGCAGGGCCGGCTGATCGCCAAGCTCGAAGCGCCGAAGGATGGCCGCTTCGTCGCGCCGCATGTCTTTCGGGTCAAGGGCATCGAGGACATCGAGCGCGAGGTGTTCGGACCGGTGCTGCACGCCGCCACTTTCGACGCCGACGATATCGACGGGGTCATCGCCGCGATCAACCGCAAGGGTTATGGCCTGACTTTCGGCCTGCACACCCGCATCGAAGGCCGCGCCCAGCATTTCGTCGACGGCATCCATGCCGGCAACATCTATGTCAACCGCAACCAAATCGGCGCCGTGGTCGGCTCGCAGCCGTTCGGCGGCGAAGGGCTTTCGGGCACCGGGCCGAAGGCCGGCGGACCGCACTATCTCAGGCGGTTCCGCAAGGGGCCGGAGGCGGGCACGCCTATTCTTGACGGCCGCAAGGTGACGGCGACCGAACTCGCCGACAATCTGCCCGACCCGACGCTGGGCGGCTGGTCGACGCGGGCGGACCGCATTGCGGTGCTGAGGAAACATTTGCGCGGCAAAGGTGCGGCGGCCATCGGTGCCGCCGCCGGCATCGATTTCGGCCAGGTCGATTTGCCCGGCCCGACCGGCGAGGCCAACACGCTGTCGCTGTCGCCGCGCGGCCGCGTGCTCTGCCTCGGACCGGATGCCGACACGCTGCTTGCCCAGACCATCCAGGCGCTGGCGGCCGGCAATGCGGTGCTGGCCGTCGCGCCCGATGCGCCGGCGGCCCTGTTGTCACTGACCGGCAAGGGCCTGCCGCTGGCGGCCATCGACGGCCGGCCCGACCCGGTCGAAGCACGCGCGCTGCGTGTCGACCTCGTCGCCTTTTCCGGCACGCCGGAGGCCGCGCGCATCGTGCGCAAGGTGATCGCCGACCGCGCCGGCCCGATCGTGCCGCTGGTCAGCGAAGTGCTCAACCCGGCGGCCTATGCGCACGAGCGCGCCGTCTGCGTCGACACTACGGCTGCTGGTGGCAATGCCAGCCTGCTGGCCGCGGCTTAAGGCGGCTGCTTCTATCTGTTAGGCGAGGCCACCTCACGCGCCCTCGACGACCGAAAAGCCCTCGAACTGCGGATGACCGAGATAGTGAACCTTGCTGGAGCCGGCGTTGCGGTGCGCCGCGCGGAAATTCTCGGATTTGGTCCAGGCGACGAAATCATCATGGCTCGCCCACACGGTGTGCGAGGCGAACAGCGTGTAGCCTTCGGCCTCGTTGACCGGACCGCGCAGCAGATGAAATTCCTTGAAACCTTTCATCTCCGAAAGGCTCGAATCACGGTTTTTCCAGACGTCCTCAAAAGCGTCCTCAGAGCCGTTTTGTATCTTGAAGCGGTTCATGGCGATGTACATTGGTGGTTCCTTTCGGGATTGCGGATTATGATGCTTGTTGGATTGCCTGAAGCGCTGAGGCGCAGGCTATTAAAATGGACCGATCCGCGCTTTAAATACCCAACTTGACTTGCCAGTTTCGGTTGGAATGGGAGGGAACGGTGCTTGCTTGCGCACTAGCGTCAAAGCGAATTGATCAAGTTCCGCAGAACCTGAGCTTTCGGCAAGCTGTATATCGCTGATGCTGCCGTCGGCCATGACAACGAAAACGACCCTGGCATTGTTGCGAGCGCTCGCCTGTATCGCTTTCGAAACACGACGGTTGGCGCGGGCAAGCTTCTTCTGAACTTCACCGCTGTAGCGGGATTCCATCGCATTTCCTGCCGCTGCCTGCTCCTTGCCCTTGCTGGAAGCCACCGCGGCGCGTTCCTCGCCATCCGTCGCGCCGCGGGCCTCGTTCGTTTCGTCGGCTCCGCCAAGACCTGGTGTCGGGCTCGGCCTTGGCGTCGGGATCGGCGGCTGTCCGACATCGACAGGGGGCGCCTCGGTGCTTTCGGCCGGAGCAGCCGGCTCTGCCGGCGTTTCGATCTTCGGAGCCACGCTCTGCTCGTCCAGGCGCGGGGTGTCGGCCATCATGTCTGGCGCGGCAGTGGATTGCTCGACAATCTGCGACAAGGGCGCGAGGGGTTGCGCGGCCATTTCCCTGATCGGCCGGTCCCCGGTGGGCTGGTCGGCAGGCGGCTCGGGCTTGACCTCAGGTTTGGCCGGCTGCGGGTCGGGCACCAGGGTGACGTTCATCGCGCCCGGCACCTTACCATTCAAGGCGCTGCCGACCACGTTGTCGCCGGTTTGATCGGCGCCTTCCATCTCGATTGCGTCCCCGGCATTAAACGTGCCGGCA
>NZ_RZSW01000423.1:0-5575 GCF_003997375.1 Mesorhizobium sp. M5C.F.Ca.IN.020.29.1.1
ATTCCGACATGGTCGGCGGCGTCGCCGTGGTCGGCGACAACAAGGATCTCGCCGACCGGCTGAAATTCCTGCAGAACGCCATCGGCGCCATTTCCGGGCCGTTCGACAGTTTTCTGGCGCTGCGCGGCCTCAAGACGCTGGCGCTGAGGATGGAGCGCCATTCGTCGAACGGCCAGAAGATCGCGCACTGGCTGGAAAGCCGCCCCGACATCCGCCGGGTCATCTATCCCGGTCTCACCAGCCACCCGCAGCATGCCATCGCCAGGCGGCAGATGCATGCCTTCGGCGGCATGATCACGGTCGAGCTCGACCGCGACCTCGCCGGCACCAAACGCTTCCTTGAACACACGCAACTGTTCACGCTGGCCGAAAGCCTCGGCGGCGTCGAAAGCCTGATCGAGCACCCGGCGCTGATGACGCACGGCTCGATCCCGGCCGGGAAGCGGGCCGAGATTGGGATTTCCGATTCGCTGGTGCGGTTGTCGGCCGGGATCGAGGACGGCGATGATCTGATTGCGGATCTGGATCAGGCGCTGGCGAGTTGAGCGGGGCCGTCCCGTTGGATAGTGGCGTCAGGTTGAAATTTCCCGGCTGACTGGAGCATCCAACTGTGAATTGACAAAGGCGACGTACCCTCGCTTTGCTATCTGGGCAACCCTGGGAGGGAAAGCCATGGCTTACTCGTATCGTTGCAGGAACTATCCGGGAAACGAGGCATGTCCAGCGACGTTCACGGCAGAGACCGAGGCGGAAGTGATGAAGCATGTCGAACTTCACGGCGCGATCGCTCATGGGGAAGACCCGAAGCAATGGTCGCCGGAAGACCGTGAACAGGTCAAGAAGCTAATTGTAGCTACCTAAACCTGCTGATGGAACGCGCAGAGCGCCCGTCACGATCTCCAATGCTTCGGCAAGCATTTAGGAGTTCGGCCCGATAGGCGACGCCGCCTAGACGCGGTGAAAATTTCAACTGACCACCACCGCCCGTTGACCTGAGTGGCATCCGGCGGAACTGTGGTCTTTCCTGAAATTGCCGACAGGCACGATTGAAGCATGTCCATTCGCGAGCGCCACCAACCACCGGCAACCGAAGGCCCCCTCACCTTCGCGGTGCTGGTCTTCCCCGGCTTTCCGATGATGGCGTTCAGTTCGGTCATCGAGCCTTTGCGCGCGGCGAATGTGCTGGCGAAGCGGGAATGCTACCGCTGGATCATCGTCGGCGCCGCCGAGGGGCCGGTCGAGGCCTCGAACGGCGTCGTCATCCAGCCCGGCTTCTTCGCCGAAAATGCGCCGAAGGTCGACCGCGTCGTCGTCTGCTCGGGCGGTGATGCCGATCATCTCGTCGCGGAGGACGCGGTGGGCTGGATCCGCAGGAGCCTGCGCGGCGGCGCCCATATCGGCGCGGTGGCGGATGCCGCGTTCTTCCTTGCCCGCGCGGGCCTGCTCGACGGCCATGCCTGCACCTTGCACTGGACCAGCCAGGCCGCCTTCACCGAGGCCTTTCCGGACATCGAGCTCAGGCGCGATCTCTACGTCATCGACCGCAAGCGCTTCACCTCGGCCGGCGGCGTCGGCAGCCTCGACATGATGCTGGAGATCATCACATCAGACTATGGCCCCGAACTTGCCGCCGGCGTCGCCGAATGGTTCGTGCACAGCCCGCTGCGCTCCAGCGTCGACCGCAAGCTGATGCCGCTGCGCTTACGCACCGGCGTCCAGAACGAACTGGTGCTGTCGGCCATCGCCATCATGGAGGATGCGGTGGAGGAGCGGCTCGGGATGGCGGAGCTGGCTGTGAAGCTGGGCGTCTCCTCCGACAAGCTCGAACGAAACTTCCGCTCAGAGCTCAACATCTCGCCCAACGGCTATTACCGCCGCCTGCGGCTGAAGCGCGCCGCCGATCTCCTGGCGCATTCGACGCTGATGGTGCGCGACGTGGCGCTGGCCTGCGGCTTCGCCTCGATGTCGAGTTTTGCGCGGGCATTTCGGGAGGAGCATGGGCACGCGCCGAAGGTGGCGCGGAGGCATTAGGTCTTGCGAGACGTTGGCGGGACACGGGGCTTCGTAGAGCGCTACGGAACGACTTCAAGCGGCATCCGGCACAACATCTGCGGCATCCCGCACAGCCTCTGCGCGGCGCATGGCTCATCTTCTCCACCTCCAGGAGGCACCCGATGAGCATCGTCGTTTTCGACCCCGACAGCACCGAGGACGTTGACTTCAAGGACCGCATGCGCCACCCGGCGGCGGCCGACCCGGCCGGCGGCATGTGGCTGTCCGATACCGAGCCGTCCTTCATCGATGCGGACGCGCTGCGCAAGGGGCGGCTGGCCAGGCTGCGCGCCTGGATGCGCGAGGCCGGCTATGGCGCCGTCGTGCTGTTCGATCCCTACAACCAGCGCTACGCCACCGGCTCGCGCAACATGTTCGGCTATTTCCTGCGTAACTCGACGCGCTACTTCTTCATCCCGGCATCGGGGCCGATTGTGCTGTTCGAGTACCCGCAGAGCTACCATGTCTCGATGGTGCTCGACACGATCGACGAGGCGCGGCCGTCCAAGCTGGTGTGGTCTTCGGTGTCGGGCCGCGACGACGAAACCGCAGGTCCATTCGCCGACGAGATCGCCGAACTTCTCAAGGCGCATGGCGGCGGCTCGATGAAGCTCGGCCTCGACCGCTGCGGCCATCTGCAGGCGCTGGCGCTGGAAAAGCGCGGCTGCGAGGTCAGGGATTGCCAAGGTGAAATTCTCGCCGTGCGGGCAGTGAAGACGCCGGAGGAAGTAAAATGCCTGCAGGTGTCGATGGCCGGCGCCGAGGCCGCCGTCTATGCAGTGCGTGAGGCGATCAAACCCGGCGTTTCCGAAAACGATCTGTTCGCCATCATGTATCACGAAGTGATCCGGCAAGGCGGCGAGTTCATCGAAACCCGCCTCTTGACCTCCGGCCAGCGCACCAACCCGTGGTTCAACGAAGCCAGCGGCCGCAAGATCAGGCCGGGCGAACTTTTGGCGCTGGATACCGATACGATCGGCTGCTACGGCTATTACTCGGACTTCTCGCGCACCTTCCGCTGCGGGCCGGGCAAGCCGACGGATTATCAGAAATCGCTCTACCGCATGGCCCACGACCAGGTTCAGCACAACATCTCGATCGTCAAGCCGGGCATGGCGTTTCGCGAGATTGCCGAAAAGGCCTGGAAGATACCGGACCGCTTCGTCGACCAGCGCTATACGTCGGTGATGCACGGCGTCGGCATGCATGGCGAGACGCCGTTCATCGCGCATGCCATGGACTACGAGACCTATGGCCGCGACGGCTTTGTCGTGCCTGGCATGGTGGTGAGCGTCGAGAGCTATATCGGCGAGAAAGGCGGCCGCGAGGGCGTCAAGCTCGAGGACGAGATCCTGGTCACCGAAACCGGCACCGAGCTACTGTCGCGCTTTCCCTATGAAGACGATTTCCTGGAGAAACAGGTTTGACGCTCATTCCCTCGCGCAGCAGTTTTGATAGCCGGACGCGTTTGACCGGTCGCAGGCCTTGGCGACTGTCGCAAACACCCTTCGCTTCGTCGTCCTGGGGCGGAGCAAGGAGCGCAGCGACACGGCGCAGACCCCAGGATCCATGTCGTGACTTCAGAGCGCTGCTGCGGTGCGGAATTCTGTTCCGCCGCACTCCTCGACAGCCGTCACGGCATGGATCCCAGGGTCTCCGCGACGGAGCTTCGCTCCTGCTTCGCCCTGGGATGACGAAGCTGGCTAGGCGTCAGCCAATCCCCACGGCTTGCGGTAGCCCACCGAAAGGAACAGCGTTGGCCGGGAAGCCAGGCGCGGTCGCATGAAAACGCCCATTTCCATCGAACGCGGCACGGCGGCCGCGGTTTTCGTCGATCTCCAGGAGGAGCATCGGCAGGACAAGCGCTATCTGGTCGAGGGTTTTGGCGACATTCTCGCTAACGTCCAGCGCCTGCAGGCGACGGCGCGGGCCAATGATGTGCTGCTTTATCATTCGGCCTATATCGTCGATCTCACCAGGGAGGCGCGGCGGTTCCATCCAGTCGATGCGAATGGCAGGTCGGCTTTCTCCGACAAGGACGATCCGTTGACGGCGATCTGTCCGGAAGTGGCGCCGGTCGCCGGCGAGATGATGCTGGTCAAAACTGAGGCCAGCGCCTTCGGTGCGGGCCCTGCCGGCGGCCGGCTCAAGGCTAGAGGGATCGAGTGGCTGGTCGTTGCCGGCGTGTGGACCGAGGCCTGCATCGACGCCACCGTCAGGGATGCGGTATCGTCAGGCTTTCGCGTGCTTTTGGTCAAGGATGCCTGCGGCAGCGGCAGCACTGCGATGCACCAGACCGCGATCCTCAACCTTGCCAACCGGCTCTATGGCGGCGCCGTGACCACGACCGAAGGCGCTTGCCGATTGATGGCAGGCGAGACGGTCGATGCATGGCGGGTGGTGGGCTCGGTGCCTTTGCGCTTCACCTATGAAAACGCGGCCCAGCTCTACGAAGAGCTCTGACGCTTCCAGCGGATTTGGTGGGACCGGATGGCGATGGTCAGCGATGCCGCAAAGCCCGAGACAGCAAAGCGCGGAAAATACGCGACGCTGCTCGACCCGGCGCTGTGGACCTATATCGACCGGGTCAATGCATGGTATCCGCCCGGCATGGACCTGCCGGTCGACAAGCAGCGGTCGGTCTATGACGCGATGTGCCGGGCGTTCCACGCAGGCATTCCTGCAGGTGTCGAAGCCAGCGACGGCACGGTTGCCGCCGGCAGCCGTGCGATCCCGATCCGGCGCTACCAGCTCGCGGGGAAGGCGCCGAAAGCGATGGTCGTCTATTATCACGGCGGCGGCTTCGTGCTTGGCGGGCTCGACAGCCATGACGACATCTGCGCCGAGATCTGCGCCGACACCGGCTTTGCCGTGCTGTCCGCCGACTACCGGCTGGCACCCGAACATCTGCATCCGGCCGCCTTCGACGATGCGCTGGCGGTGTTCGAATGGGTAGCGGCGACAGCCGGCCTGCCGATCGTGCTGGGCGGCGAGAGCGCCGGCGGCAATCTTGCCGCTGGGGTGGCGCATGCGACGCGCCATCATCCTCGCCCCGCAATCGGCCAGGTGCTGATCTATCCCGATCTGGGCGGTCCGGAGCCAGGCGGCAAAGAGAGCGCCGGCTCCTATGTCGAGCACGCCGAGGCGCCGCTGCTGACGCTCAGCGACATCGAATATTACAGACAAGTCCGCTCCGGCAAGACACAGTCACCAGCCGACCCGACCTTCCTGCCGCTGCGCGACAGCGATTTCTCTGGCCTGCCGCCGACGGTGGTCGTCACCGCGCAATGCGACCCGTTGTCGTCGGACGGCGAAGCCTATCGCGACCGCATCCTTGCCGCCGGCGGTCGCGCCTGGTGGTACGAAGAGCCGCGCCTCGTGCACAGCTTCATGCGCGCCCGCAAAACCGTGCCGCGGGCCAGCGAGGCGTTCACCCGCATCGTCGCCGCCATCGCCACGCTTGGCAAGGGCGAGTGGTTGTAGTGACAAGGCTGGTGTGATTTGCCCCCTTCGCCCTTACCAG
>NZ_RZSW01000424.1:0-5563 GCF_003997375.1 Mesorhizobium sp. M5C.F.Ca.IN.020.29.1.1
ACTGTGTGGAGCCGCAACCGGCTCCCGACAAGCATCGGATAGAGCAGATTGTCGATGCCGGCGACGACGCCGCCGCCCCAGATGGTCAGGATCGCTGCGCTTGCCCAAGACCCTTCCAGTGCGAGATAGATCGCTGCCGGCACCCAGATCACGAATGCGCCGAGCACTGGCACGATGGCAAGAAGTCCCATTACCAGGCCCCAGAAGACCGGCGTGGGCAGGCCGAGCCACCAGAACATCAGGCCGCCCAGCGTTCCCTGCACAGCGGCGACAAAAACGGTGCCTATCAGGATCGCATGTACCGTCTCGGCAAGGCGCGACAGCATGTATGCCGTCTCCGGTGCACGCAGGGGCGAGAGACGCTCGATCCCCCGCAGGGCGGATTCACGGTCCCGCAGAAAATAGAACAGCAGATAGAAAGTCAGCACGAACATCACGGCCTGATTGATCGAGCCGCGCAATAGCGATGTGCTTTGTCCCGTCAGCCATTGCACAAATGCGGCGACCGTGCCGGCCGGATCGAGTTGGTTCTCAACCCACTGGGCAACCGCCGAAAGCCTGGGATAGCCCGACACGAAGGCATCTGTGTTCCAACCCCGGATGACCTCCTCCAGATAGGTGGCGCCGTTTACCGCCTCGCGAACAAGCTGCTGTGCCACGAAGATGAGCGGCAGGCCGACTGCAACCGCCGCGATGCTGACTGACATCAGTGCAGCCAGGTTTTGGTTCCTGAGCCTTTCCTCGACCCGTCGATGAGCCGGATACAGGACGATTGCCAACACCAGCGCCCACGTCAATGCGGGCAAAAAAGGCAACGCCAAGAGATAGCAGACATACAGACCGATCGCCGTCGCGGCCACGATGCCGAGCAATCTCATTTGTTTCATATCGGGCATCTGTTTCAGGTCGGGCACCTCTCGCCGTCTCGCAAACCAAGCGAGCCTAGTGGATTTCCCGACAAAATGGCAGCTTCCGTTGCCGCACCGCTACGGCTAGGCCGCTGTGGAATATGACGACGATGGCACGGACATTTTCTCGCTCATTGGGCTGATTATGCCGGCTGGGCACCCGTACCCGATGCCAGCACCGCGGCCTGCCCGGTCGTGGATGCTCTGACCTACGGCGGTTCTACAGCTCGCTCGCGAACTCGCAGCTTCACAGGACCAATAGAAAAAAGGCCGGACTGTTAAGGTCCGGCCAGGCATGAAGGTTTAAAACCTCCAGAGGGGAACGCGCCGGACGCAATGGGAGGAAAACATCCGACGCAGTGCGTATATGGGTCGCCTCGGTTGACGCTTCAACGAGATGTGGTGGGCCACATCAGCCGCTCCATAGAGCCACATCCGAAGATTCATCGTCACGGTCTGCGGCAGCTTCGATTGCCGCTGACGAACAGGCGCGCATGCCGCGCGACCTCGCTACCGGCGCTCTACAGATTCCGCCAGATGGCGAGGACACGGGAAAGGCCGGCGTTAGCTCGCCATCCTTGCTGCGGCTTTCGCAGACTGTTTTGGATCTCCCGGAAGCCGCTGAACGGCGACCGAGATAAATCGTGGCAGCTATTGGCATAGCCGCCACGACAAGGGTCTCACCAGCCTAGTCGATGTCGAAGGATACGCCTTGGGCCAGCGGCAGCGCCTTGGAATAGTTCACCGTGTTGGTGGCGCGCCGCATGTAAGCCTTCCAGGCATCGGAGCCCGACTCGCGGCCGCCGCCGGTCTCCTTCTCGCCACCGAAGGCACCACCGATCTCGGCCCCCGATGTGCCTATGTTGACGTTGGCGATGCCGCAGTCGGACCCGTCGACGCCGAGGAAGCGCTCGGATTCCTGCAGGTCGCGGGTGAAGATCGACGACGACAGCCCCGCTCCGACCGCGTTGTGCTCGTCGAGCACGGCGTCGAAATCCGAGTACTTCATCACATAGAGGATCGGCGCGAAGGTCTCTTCCGTCACCGGCGAGACCTGCTTGGGCATCTCGACCAGCGCCGGACGAACGTAATAGGCGTCGGGATGGCCATTGTCGACCCGCGTGCCGCCGGTCACCTTGCCGTCGTGAGCGGCGGCTTCCTTCAACGCGTTCTGCATGCTGTCGAAGGCTGCCTTGTCGATCAACGGTCCGACCAGCGCGGATGTCTCCAGCGGATTGCCGACCGAGACGCTTTCATAGGCCTTCTTGAGGCGCGGAACAAAGGCATCATAGATGCTCTCATGCACGAACAGGCGCCGCAGCGTCGTGCAGCGCTGCCCGGCCGTGCCCATGGCGCCGAACGCAATGGCGCGCAAGGCCATGTCGAGATCGGCCGTCGGGCAGACGATGCCGGCATTATTGCCGCCGAGCTCCAGCACAGCGCGCGCAAAGCGTTTTGCCAGCCGCGGACCGACATCCCTGCCCATGCGGGTCGAGCCGGTGGCCGAGACCAGCGGCACCTTGGGATGGTCGACCAGAATTTCGCCGACGGCGCGATCGCCGATCAGCACCGACGTCAAACCTTCCGGAGCATCGCCGAAACGCTCTGCCGCACGCTTGAAGATCGCCTCGCAGGCGAGCGCCGTCAGCGGCGTCTTTTCCGAGGGCTTCCACACCACAGCGTCGCCGCAGACCAGCGCAAGCGCCGCGTTCCACGACCACACCGCGACCGGGAAGTTGAAGGCCGAAATCACGCCGACGACGCCCAGCGGGTGCCAGGTTTCCATCATGCGATGACCGGGCCGCTCGGTGGCGATGGTCAGGCCGTAGAGCTGGCGCGACAGGCCGACGGCGAAATCGCAGATGTCGATCATTTCCTGCACTTCGCCGAGCCCTTCGGACGGAATCTTGCCGACCTCGATCGACACCAGCCGGCCAAGCTCGGCCTTGTGCGCGCGCAGTTCCTCGCCAAGCAGCCGCACCAGCTCGCCGCGCTTCGGTGCCGGCACCAGACGCCAGGCCTGGAAGGCCTTGTGGGCGGCATCGATGGTCTTTGCCGCACCGGCCGGCGAGATCGTCTTCAGCTCGGCGATCTGCTCGCCTGTCACCGGGCTGCGCACGATAAGATCGCCGCCCGAAAGCGCGTCCTCAGCGACACCCAGTTTCGCCAGTAACCCGGCTGTTTCCTTCGCAATCGTCATTTTCTTTCCCTTTCAGAATGCATGTCGCCCAAAAGTGCGCAGCGGTTTTGGGACAACGACATGCATAAAACAAACTTGCCAAAGCCTTGTGCCATGCCGTCCCTGTACCGATCGGCACATCAGGCGCTGTCATGGCGTGGCATTACTCGTTTCAGGGAAAAATCGCCACCCCGGCATGGTCTAAGCCAAGGTCAGACTGTTGAACCAGTGACTCGTTCAGCGCGCTGTCTGCGCGGTTCCCCGCGCGGCGCCTTCCTTCATCAGGCGGTCGATATGCATGCGGATATGGGCGGCCTCGGCTGCCGTGTTGGCAAGAGCGATGGCACGGTCGAAGGCGATGCGCGCCTCCTCGCCACGACCAAGCTGCATCAGCAGGCCGCCTTTGAGGCCGAAGAAATGGAAATAGCCGGAAAGCCTTTGCTCCAACGGCTCGATCATGGCAAGTGCCGCTTGCGGCCCGCGCACCTTGGCGACCGCGACGGCGCGATTGAGCGTCACCACCGGCGACGGCTGCATCTGCTCGAGCAAGCTGTAGAGCAGGTCGATCTCGTTCCAGTCCGTATCCTCGGGCTTCGCCGCCCGCGCATGCAGGGCGGCGATCGCGGCCTGCACCTGGTAGGGACCCGGCTTCTGGTGGCGCAGCGCCTTGTCGACCAGCGCCAGCCCCTCGTCGATCATCTTGCGGCTCCACAGGCTGCGATCCTGGTCTTCGAGCAGCACGATCTCGCCATTCTCGTCGAAACGCGCCGGCGCACGCGCATGCTGGAGAAGCAAAAGCGCCGTCAGGCCCATGATCTCCGGCTCGGTCTGGAACAGTCTAAGCAGCAGCCTGGCCAGCCGGATTGCTTCTTCGCAGAGCGGCGCGCGGGCCGGTGCCTCGCCGCTGTTGGTCGAATAGCCTTCGTTGAAGATCAGGTAGACCATGGCAGCGACGGCGGCCAGTCGTTCGGACCGCTCAACCGCACCCGGCGTCTCGAACGGCACGCCGGCATCGGCGATGCGCGCCTTGGCACGGGTGATGCGCTGCTCCATGGCGCTTTCACCGACGAGGAAGGCGCGGGCAATCTGCTTGACGGTCAGGCCTGAAACGATGCGCAACGCCACGGCGATCTGCTGCGTCGCCGGCAGGTCGGGATGGCAGCAGATGAACAGCAGCCGCAATATGTCATCGCGGTAGTGCGCGCCGTCCAGCCGTTCGGCGATGTCGGTCTCGGCATCTTCCAGGTCGGAGATCTGGTCCTCTTCCGGCAGCGGCGCCTGCTTGGCACGTTTGCGCACCGCGTCGATGCCGCTGTTGCGGCCGACGAAGATCAGCCAGGCTGCCGGATCGCGCGGCGGGCCGTTTGTCGGCCAGTTCTTCAGAGCTCGCAGGCAAGCGTCCTGGAAGGCTTCCTCCGCCGCATCGAGATCGCGGAAGTAGCGCAGCAGCGCGCCCATCGCCTGGGGGCGGGCAGTGCTGATCGCCGTGCTGATCCAGGTAAGGTCGGTCATGCGGAAACCTTGGCGGGATTGAAGAGCGAAACCGGACGTATCTCGTAGGAGCCGCCGCTCGGGTTGACCTCGGAAAGTTCACGCGCAAAGTCGACGGCCTCCTCGAGATCGGCGCATTCGAGGGTGTAGAAGCCGAGGAACTGTTCCTTGGTTTCGGCAAATGGTCCGTCGATGACGACCGCTTCGCCTTTGACCTTTCTTAGGGTTGTCGCAGCGGTTGTCGGCAGCAGCCGCGCGACCGGGCCCAGCCGGCCCGCCTGAGCGTATTTTTCCTGCACGCCCAGGAGTTTTTTCATGACAGCGTCATCTTGCTCCTTGCTCCAGGAGCAGACGACGTCTTCGGAGGCGTAGCAGAGGATCGCGTAAAGCATAGGTCGTCCTTTTCTCTGTCAAAGGACGAAACACTAGGGCCTATCCCGACATGACGTCGACAAAAAATTACGTCCTGCACGGATCACGAAAGCCTGCGGCGGCTCCGTTCGGTTCAGCTCCCCTGCGCCTTCAGCCATCTCAGTACGAGAGCCTCTTCGTCGTCAAGACCGGGTATCGATCGTTTCCGCTTGTTCGCATCCGCTATTTCGCTGAGCAGCCGTCCTTCGGACCAGGCATCGAAAACTTGCGGGTGGATGTAACATCTGCGGCAGATGGCGCGGGTGTTGCCCAGCCGCTCGGCGACCTTGTCGATGAGGCCGTTCATCACCCGCTTCTGTTGTGCCCGGCTTTCCGGTCGTTCGGTTTGCGCAAACAGTGACGCAGCATGGATAGTGCCGCCCCAGGTTCGGAAGTGCTTGGAGCTGAAATCCGCCCCTGCCGTCTCCCTGATGTAGCGGTTGACTTCGTCGGATCGGATCGGTCGCCTGCTTCCGTCGTCGTCGAGATACTGGAACAGCTTCTGGCCCGGCAGATCCTGCGCCCCGCGCACGATCCTGGCGATCCGGCGATCGACGAGCTTCAGCTTCCATTC
>NZ_RZSW01000425.1:0-5524 GCF_003997375.1 Mesorhizobium sp. M5C.F.Ca.IN.020.29.1.1
CACGGACACGGGAAACTTGGCAACGATCACCCAATCGGGTCCACAAATCGCTTTTTCGCCAAGAATCTGCCACAACGCGAATTCGATCCGGACAAGGCTCGATTCCACCTCAAGAAGGCTGGCCTTTCGGATCTGAAGATCAGCTTATCTGCTGCAGATGCAGCTTTTCCAGGGGCAGTCGACGCTGCGGCGATTTACCAGCAAAACGCAGCCAAAGCCGACATCAGAATTGATGTAATCCGCGAGCCGAATGATGGCTATTGGGACACCGTTTGGATGAAGAAGTCCTGGTCAATGAGCTATTGGAACGGCCGGCCCACCGCGGATTGGATGTTCTCTCAGGGCTATGCCGCTGACGCCGCGTACAATGAGGCCCATTGGAGGAACGCTCGTTTCAACGAACTGTTGGTGTCTGCCCGGTCCGAACTTGACGACGCCAAGCGTCTCGCGATGTATACGGAAATGCAGAGCATTTGCAGAGATGATGGCGGCGAAGTCATCCCGGTCTTCGCGAATTATGTCAGTGCTCTGTCGAGGAAAGTCGGTCACAAAAAGCTCGCGTCCAACTGGGATCTGGACGGTTTCCGTTGCGCTGAGCGCTGGTGGTTCGCTGATGCATGATGTGACGCAGTATTGAGAGGGCTACCCGGGCAGTACCCACACCACATCCCATGCCCTTCGATCCTGCAATTCACAGAATTGGAAGCGCTTTTTAAATGACACGCACACCCGAAGCCACGCGCTTCACTAATGACTCTCTTGCCAAATTCACGCGATGCGTCAAGCGGATCCAATTCTGTGATTACTCGACGATCGCGCATGCAACGCTCGTCGAGCGTCGGACAATTGAACAAACGCAGTGGGTGAGTGATGAGACATCATCCCTTTGACGACATGCCTTGCAATGTACCCACCTCCATTGAGATTGGCCGAAGAAACCAAGCTGTTGGGCTTTGTCACGTTGACGAGCAGCCCCCTATATATACCATCAAAAGATGGCGGTCCGCGGTCGGACCCCATCGATGATGGCGATCTGCGAGACAAGTCGCTTTATTCGCAACGTTTGTTAACGAAGCGTAGGCTCGCGAATAGAACTCATTTCGTGAAGGGATAGTACTATATGGATCTTGCATTAGAGAATAAGCGTGTTCTGATCACGGCGGGCGCTGCCGGTATTGGAAGAGCGGTGGCAGAACATTTTGCTGCCGAAGGAGCAAAAGTGCTCGTCTGTGATATCGACCCCGGGGCGATTGAGAGTGTTCAGCCAAGCACAGGCATTGTCGCAGTCGGCGCTGACGTTTCGAAGTCAGAAGCGGTGGCTAAACTCTTCGAGGAGGTCGATCGTCGACTGGGCGGGCTGGATATCTTGGTCAACAACGCTGGCACCTCTGGTCCGTCGAAGCCGGTGGAAGCTGTGAGTGACGACGAATGGAGAGCCACTCTTGGCGTAAATCTGGATGGCGCATTTTATTGCGCCAGGTCAGCGGTGCCACGCATCAAGCAAGCCGGAGGCGGATCCGTCATTAATATGTCTTCAACCGCCGGCTTATTGCCTTACTCGCTGCGCACGCCATACTGCACCGCAAAGTATGGCGTTATCGGACTGACAGATGTCATGGCTATGGAATTGGGGCCACACAACATTAATGTGAACGCGATATGCCCTGGTAATGTTGACACGCCCAGATTGGAACGTGTGAATCTGATGGCTGCGCAATCACGTGGGTTGCCAATTGAACAGATTAGGCAGACAGTTCTCAATCAGGCGTCAATGCGGAGACTGGTGAGTGTCCATGAGATCGCAAGTATGATTGTGTATCTCTGCAGTCCTCAAGGTCGGATTATCTCGGGACAGTCGATCGCCATCGACGGCCAAACCCTGGCAACCGAGTACTAAGAAGCCAACGAGTGTTGACCATTTCGGCGTGCGGCGATGCATAGTATTTGCCGCCGCGACCGTCTGCTCACCTAAGGAGAAAAGTGATGCCCCTAGCTATGAACCGCGAGGTCTTTATCACATGTGCCGTGACTGGTGTGGGGGATACTGCATCAATGTCCCGGCACGTACCTCGTTCGCCGAAAGAAATCGCAGCAGCGGCCGTTGAGGCTGCCAAGGCGGGAGCTGCAGTCGCCCACGTTCATGTTCGCGATCCTGAGACAGGGGCGCCATCTCGCAGAAACGATTTATACAAAGAAGTCACTGACCGAGTACGACAGGCGGATACGGACATTGTATTGAATATCACCGCAGGGATGGGTGGGGACCTGATATTCGGGAGCGTCGAGCGGCCCTTTCCACTGGCTCCCACTACGGACCTTGTCGGTGCCTCCGAAAGGTTTAGCCACATTGTCGAGTGCGCTCCAGAGATTTGTACGCTTGATTGCGGCACGATGAATTTCAATCTCGGCGATTACGTAATGACGAATACACCGTCGACACTTCGCGCCATGGCCAAGATGATGACAGATTTCGGCGTTCGCCCGGAGATCGAAGTTTTTGATACGGGGCATTTGTGGTTCGCCAAGCAACTGGTCGAGGAGGGCTTAATTGAAGACCCTGTCTTGGTTCAGCTGTGCATGGGAGTCCCGTGGGGCGCCCCAAATGACCTCAACACTTTCATGGCGATGGTGAGCAGCGTCCCTCCGGATTGGACATTTTCCGCCTTTGCGATTGGACGCGACGCGATGGCTTATCCGGCGGCCGCCGTGCTGGCAGGTGGTAATGTGCGCGTGGGCCTCGAAGATAATCTGTACGTTGCCAAAGGTCAGTTTGCGACCAACGGCCAGTTAGTCGAGAAGGCCGTTAATGTCGTGGAAAACATGGGCGCCAGGATCATCGGTCCTGAGGAAGTTCGTCGGAAACTTAAGCTCACCAAGCGGTAAATGCCATGTCCCCGCAGGACAGCGGGGCATCGCGACCTGCTGTCGTCAGAATGCTCGCCCAGACGCGAATGAAACAGGCAATTGGAAGCTGTCGCAAATGGCTAAAATCACTAAGGCGGCTTGTATCGGCGGGGGCGCTATAGGCGGAGCTTGGACTGCACGCTTCGTCCTGGCCGGCATCGATACGAAGGTCTTCGATCCGCATCCGGAAGCTCAGCGGCTCGTCTCCGAAGTCATGGCTAATGCCGAGCGTGCCTATGAGATGCTTACACGCGCGCCCCTTCCCGTCAAGGGCACCCTAAGTTTCAGTGACTCGCTCGAGGATGCGATGCGGGGCGCAGAGTGGATTCAGGAGAGTGGGCCGGATAGGCTTGATCTCAAGCGAAGCGTGCTCGCCCAGATAGACGCTGCCTCCAATCCCAAGGCGCTGATTGGCTCTTCAACTTCTGGGCTGATGCCGACTGATCTCCAGCGCGACATGAAACACCCGGAGCGCATGTTCGTAGCTCATCCCTGCAACCCTGTGTATTTGCTCCCGTTAGTTGAGCTGGTGGGCGGCAGGAAAACAGCCAGATCGGTGCTGGAGGACGCCAAGGCCACGCTGGCGACGGTCGGCATGACGGGGTTGATCATCAATAAGGAAATTGAAGCCTTCGTTGGTGACCGCCTTCTGGAAGCCTTCTGGCGTGAAGCCCTGTGGCTGATCAAAGATGACGTCTGCGATACCGAAACTCTCGATAATGTGATCCGCTACTCGTTTGGTCTTCGCTGGGCACAGATGGGCCTCTTCGAGACGTATCGTCTCGCTGGCGGCGAAGCCGGCATGCGCGACTTTCTTTCCAAATTTGGTCCGAGCCTTTCCTGGCCTTGGAGCAAGCTCACCGATGTCGTCGACCTCGACGCTGACCTTGTTGGAAAGATCGCCGTCCAGTCTGACGCCCAGTCGGGGGAGCGTGGCATTGGAGAGCTCGAGCGCATCCGCGACGAGAACCTGGTCGGAATCATGCAGGCGCTAAAGGCTGGCGATGAGGGGCGGGGCTGGGGGGCTGGCAGGCTGCTGGCTGACTTCGAGGCCCATCTCTGGAAGACCGCGCCAAAACCCCAGCCCAATCCAGGTAAAGAGCCATTGAAGCTTCTCGAAATCAAAGTTCCTTCTGCTTGGATCGACTATAATGGCCACATGACCGAATACCGGTACACCCAGTGCTTCGCCGATGCCTCCGACGCGCTCCTTCAAATGGTCGGCGTCGACGCCGACTATGTGAAGGCAGGCCACAGCTACTACACTGTGGAGAGCCATGTTCGGCTCCTTGCTGAGGCAAAGCTTGGGGACGCACTTCATGTCAAGGCACAACTCCTGCCCTCGGACGGAAAAAAGATCCATTCCTTCATGTGTTTGTATCGAGCTCCCGACGACACGCTGTTGTCAACCTGTGAGCATCTAATGCTCCACGTTGCATCAAAGGAGAGTCGAGCCGTTCCCCCACTGCCGGCAGTCATGACGAAGCTTAAGCCCCTCATCGAGGCTCATGCCGTTCTCCCAGCACCTGATGGGGTGGGGCGGTCGGTCGGGCAGAGGAAGTGATTACACCCGTAGTGCGGCAAAAGATATGGCTTGTCTTCGCCGCTTCGGCGACAGAGACAAGGTCCATGGGTCCGAACGACGCTTGCGATCAACTGTTACGAAACGAACGGTGACCCAGTGAAAAGAGGGAAGTCGCCATCTCCCCTGGCGGAATGCGGTGGGATGCGGGATGAGTGACGCCAACTCTGCGCCGTTGAGGAATCGCGGAGGCCGAGGGGTTAGATCTTTAGGCTACGAAGTTCGTCGCCGCACGATCTTTTGAGACTACGATCTACGGTTGGCTTGCGTTTGGTCATCGACTGCAAAAGAGCGCCGATGGCGTGTTTCGAAGCGGTGAAATAGATGATGAATTGAGCGCCTTGCGAGAGGACTCTTGGTGACCGGTCTAGAGGTCTCGTGACGACGTGTTTGTAGCAAAGGTAAGTAGGGCATGAAAGGGTGCGCCTTGACCAATCGCGGTTCGGAATGGCACCGATGGGAGCCGCATATTCATGCACCTGGTACTATCCTCAACAATCAGTTCGCTGCCTCTGACGCTTGGGGAACCTACCTCACCGCCCTCGAAGGCCTGACTCCCAAGATCGAAGCTATCGCTGTCACCGAGTACTACGTCACCGATACCTACGAGGAATTCCTCAAACACAAAGCTGCTGGCCGATTGCCCGGTGTGAAGCTGATCTTCCCGAACAGAGTTGCGCCTCGACGCCGCGGCAAAGTCCGGCTTCGTGAACATCCATCTCTTGGTCAGCCCAGAAGATCCTCACCACGTCGATGAGGTCAAGCGCATCCTCAAGCGCCTGCAATTCGGCGCTCATAACGACCGCTACGACTGCACACGCGAAGAGCTGATCAAGCTCGGAAAGCGCGCCGACCCAACGATCATTGATGACGGCGCGGCGCTTCGGCACGGTGCGACGCAGGTCAAGGTCAATTTCGGCCAGCTGCGCAACGTCATCCACGAAAGCGAATGGGCGAAGAAGAACATTCTGATCGCCGTCGCCGGCGCCGCTGGCGACGGCACGTCGGGTCTTCGGCAGGCTGCCGACGCCACGGTGC
>NZ_RZSW01000426.1:0-5515 GCF_003997375.1 Mesorhizobium sp. M5C.F.Ca.IN.020.29.1.1
CCCCTATTCCCCTATTCCTTTGGCGCCCCGAAGCGCGCCGCCGCCGCCAGCAGCACACCGAGCATCAGCCCGTTGAGGCTGTGCCACAGGAAATGCGTCCCGAGCGGGAAGCTGCCGCAGACCAGCGGATCGATCATCCTGAAGATGACCGACACGACGAAGATCGCCGAGCCTGCCAGATTGTACCAGCCGGCGCGGTTGCCGCCCGCCGCCACTAAGACGCCGAAGAAGGCAAGCGCCAGGAAGGGCGGCAGATAGCCGGTCGTGCCGTTCGATGCCTGGCGCAGCCAGTCCGGCACGGCCCAGGTCAATAACCCGGTGACGGCATAGAAGGCGACGAAGACGGCGATCGCCTTGCCCCATTTCATGCCGAGGAAACGGCGCAGGTTGAACAGCGTGTAGGCCAGCGTGAACCCGGCGATCGGCAGCACGTCGGCCCAGACCGTGCCATGGTTGGCAAAGGTGTGGAACAGCGCCGAGCCGACGCCGATCGCCACCACCCACCAGGCCAGCACTTCGGCGAAGATGCCGGTGCCACGCCGGCGCACCTCTCGGACACCCCACAGCCCGGCGACAAGAAAAGCCAGATTTGTCAGTGCGTTGACCGGCTCGGCCCAGAGCTCCGGCCCGACCCGCTCGCAGTACAGGTCGACCGGCGTCAGGAGAGTTTGCCACATGCTGATTGTTGCCCGAATCTATATCTACCCAGAAGTGTAGCCCGTCCTATTGCGCCCTTGCAGTTGGTTACAACGGTAAAATTTCACCGCAACGTGACTTCCCGTTGACTGCCGCTTCTGCCACATATTTCGCCAATCAGAATAAAGCCGGCCATCACCGGCGGGAGTCGAAACGGCTATGACACCTCGAAGACCATTGCGGCTTGCGGCATTGGCGCTGGCCCTCTCGGTGGTTGCCGGCGCTGGCCTTGCCGGCAATGCGATCGCCGGCGAGGCCGACAACCCCCAGGCTGACAAAGCCTCGACTGACCAACCCTTGGGCGTGGTCGAGCTCTTCACCAGCCAAGGCTGCAATTCCTGCCTGCCCGCCGATGAATTCTTCGCCGAGCTTGCCGCCAAGGAGAACATCGTCGCGCTCGCCTATCATGTCGACTACTGGGATTATCTCGGTTGGAAGGACACGCTGAGCCGCAAGGAGAACACCGAGCGGCAATATGAGTATATGCGCGCCTTCGGCAGCCGCTCGGTCTATACGCCGCAGGCCGTCATCAATGGCCGCAGCCATGTCAGCGGCGCCAACCGCAAGCAAGTCGACGGCGCGCTCGCCCGCATGGAAAGATCGGGCGAAGGCATGCGGGTCAGCGTCAAGGTCAGCCGGACCAATGACCGCGTCACGATCGACGCCGGCGATGCCGGGACCGGCCCCAGCGATGCCCATGTCGTCATCGTTTATTTCGACCCGCCGCAGACGATCAAGATCGGCAAAGGCGAAAACACCGGCCGCAGCATGACTTATTGGAACGCCGTCTCCGGCATCCAGACCGCCGGTATGTGGCACGGCAAGGCGCAGCGCTACGAATTGCCGATGAGCGTGATTTCCAAGAAAGGGGGCTGCGCCGTGCTGCTGCAATCGGTGGGCAAAGACGGCCTGCCGGGTCCCATTCTGGGCGCCGCCTTAATCCACAAGCCCGCGCATTCTCGCCCTTAGCATTTTGCAGCCAAACGTCTTCGTTTGGCGTCCGACAAAATGCGTCAATAATAAACAGAGCGCGGTTTTGGGTCCACCAAAACGCAAAGCGCTCTAGCCGTCCACTTCCATCCAGGCAGAAAAAACCGGCGTCAGCTTGCTTCTGACGCCGGTCTATTAGGTTTTGGGATCGTCGCACCCGATTTTTCACAGGGAAAAACCGAGGTTGGTTCGATCCGACGCAGACCCGTGGGCGGGGGGCTTGGGGTTTACGAGCCAGTGCCGGACCGAACCGTCTCAGGCAACACCCGTAAATTCGTCGGACATTGGGGCATGAGCGCGGATAAAAGATGGCAGGATTGTGGCGAGGCATCACCAATTCCAACGGGCGTTTTTATAAACGTGACTGGACACTGCGGAAACGGTGCGCCGCCGCCTTTGTCCGGCTGGGCTTGCAATTCCACGGCGAAAGCGCAAACTTTGGTTGGCGTAAGATTCATTCGAAGGGATCGAGGCATGACTGATCACGGCAGCGGGACGGAGGATGGGGACGCATCCGCAATACTGATCCCGCTGCATGAGGCAAGACGCGAACGCCTCGAGCCGGTGCGGTTCGACCGGCGTGAATTGGACCAGATCCTGAGGCTTTACGGGCGTATGGTCGCCGCCAATGAATGGCGTGACTACGCCATCGACCATCTCACCGACCGCGCCGTCTTTTCCGTGTTCCGTCGCACCAGCGAGGTACCGCTATTCCAGATCGTCAAGGATCCCAAGCTGGCGCGCCGGCAAGGCGCATTCGCCGTCATTGCCACCGGCGGCCGCATCCTCAAGCGCGGCCAGGAACTTGGCCGCGTGCTTGGCGTCTTCGACCGCACGCTGAAGCTGGTCGAGGCCTAACTACTTATTTTGCTGGCGGAATTTCTGTTCCGGCAACGAGTTGGGATCGGGCGGAACCAGAGCTCCATCATTGATCGGCAGTTGCATGAACACCGTGTCAAGCCAGCGTCCGTGCTTGTAGCCGGAGCCTTCCAGGCGGCCCGAATGGCGGAAGCCGAGCTTTTCATGCAGCCGCACCGAGGCACTGTCCGGCCGACCGTCGCCGATCACCGCGATGATCTGGCGGAAGCCCGCTGCCTCGGCCGCCTCGATCAGCCTTTGCATGAGCTTGAACCCGATGCCATGGCCCTTGGCCTCCGGCGCGAGATAGACAGAATCCTCGACGACGAAGCGATACGCAGGGCGTGGTCGGAAGGCGCCAGCATAGGCATAGCCGAGCACAATGCCGTCTTTTTCCGCCACCAGATAGGGGAAGCCCCCCGCTATCAAACTCTCGAAGCGCTCGCCCATTTCGGCGCGGCTCGGCGGCTCCAGCTCGTAGCTCGCCGTGCCATGGGTCACCGCGTCGGCATAGATATGGGTGATCCGGTCGAGGTCCGCCGGCGTAGCCGCCCGTATGGTGATGCTGGTCATAATTTATGCACGTCTATCATCTGCCCGCCATTTTCATCAAAGACCGGGACAAAAGAAAAGGGCGGCCGTGGGGCCGCCCTTATCAAACTCGCTAGTCCAGTCAGACTATGATTCCCCGGTTTTCGGAAGATCATGGTTCAAAACAAAAGCCTGTTATCGGCGGTCGCCCATGAACTGCAGCAGGAACATGAACAGGTTGATGAAGTCGAGATAGAGCGTCAGAGCGCCCATGATCGCCTTGCGGCCGGCAACGTCGGTGGCGTCGCCCTCGAAATACATCTCCTTGATCTTCTGCGTGTCATAGGCGGTGAGGCCCGAGAAGATCAGCACGCCGAGCGCCGAAACGGCGAAGGACAGGGCCGACGACTGCAGGAAGATGTTGATCACCATCGCGATGATCAGGCCGAACACGCCCATCACCAGGAACGAGCCGAACGCGGTCAGATCGCGCTTGGTCGTGTAGCCGTAAAGCGACAGCGCACCGAAAGCCGCTGCGGTGGCGAAGAAGGTCTGCGAAATGCTGGCCGTCGTGTAGACCAAGAAGATCGACGACAGCGACAGGCCGACCAGGCCGGCATAGACCCAGAACGTCGTCTGCGCGGCAGAAACGCTCATCGACTGGACGCGGAACGACAGGAACAGCACGGCGGCGAGCGGGGCAAAGATCACCAGCCATTTCAGCGGCGAGCCGAAGATCGCGTAGCCGAAGGAGGTCAGCATGTCGCCGTTCGGCAGGGTGGCGACCGCCGAAGCCGGATCGGTGGTGGTGGCCAGCATGATCGTTCCGACCGCGGCGAGGCCGGTGATGAGGAGGCCAAGCCCCATCAGATTGTAGACCTTGATCATATAGGCGCGCAGGCCCTGGTCGATAGCAGCATCGACGCCGGCGCCGGGCACGGCACGCGTCTGATAATTGCGAACGGGTTCAGCCATTGAAATCCTCATATTGCTTCTGCCCCGTCCGGTGTCCGGTCATTTGGACCGCGGCGCCGCTGGCGGGGCTCCAGCATGCCTGCTGCGAAATATGATGGTTATTGGCGTCAAGAACAAGACCGTAACCGAACGTAATGCTTCGTGAAGACCCGAAAATCTGCATTTATCGGCCTTCCGAAGCCAACATTAACAAGATTTAACCGAATCCTGGTCGCGTTGAGCCTGTATATGCTTGCAGATCAGAGATTGCGCAGCACCGGCGCCGCCTTGTGGCCCAGCACCCGCCAGGTGCCGGCGAGGCCGATCCCGACCGTGACCACCAGCGCAAAGACGATGGTCGCCACCGCCACATCAGGCATGAAATGCGACGGCAGCGTCATGACGCGCGCGACAACGAACCACGCCGCAATCCCGCCTGCCGCCAGCGCGAAGATCGCGGTGGCGAGGCCGATCAGCATGTATTCCAGCGAAAAGGCCGCGATCAGCGTCTTCCTGGTGGCGCCCAGCGTCTTCAGCACCACCGCATCGTGGATGCGGGCGCGGTTGCCGGCGGCCAGCGCGCCGGCCAGCACCAGCACCGAGGCGATCAGTGCCACGCCGGCCGCGGCCCTGATTGCGGTGCCGAGTTGCGCCACCAGCCGGTTGACTATGTCGAGCGCGTCCTTGACCCTGACTGTCGTCACCGCGGGAAAAGCACGGGTGACCGCGTTGAGAAGACGGGCATCGTCGGCCGGCGACGCGCCCTTTTCGGTCAGCGTCGCCAGCCAGCTATGCGGCGCGCCGGCAAATGTGCTGGGCGAGAACACCATGACGAAGTTGATGCCCATCGTCTCCCACTCGACCTGGCGGAAATTGGCGATCTTCGCTGTCACGTTGCGGCCAAGCACGTTGACGGTGATGGTATCGCCGAGTTTCAGCCCGATCTCTTTGCCTTCCTCGGCCGAAAACGACACCAGCGGCTCGCCGGCATAATCGTGCGGCCACCATGTGCCTTCGGTCAGCGTCGCATTCGCGGGAATGCTGGCCTCGTAGGTCAGCCCGCGATCGCCGCGCAGCACCCAGGCTCCTTCCGCCGGAACTTTGACCTTGTCGACGTCGACGCCGTTCAGCGCCATCACCCGGCCGCGCAGCATCGGCACCTTAACCAGCGTGCCCTGCGGCGCTTGCCTGCTGACCAGCGCAGAGAACGCATCGACATCGCTGCTCTGGATATCGACGAAGAAGAAGTTCGGCGCCCGTTCCGGCAGGCTGCCGGAAATCTGCCCCCTGAGATTGCCGTCGATCAGCGCCAGCGTCACCAGAAGCGTCAATCCCAGTCCCAGCGACAACACCACTGACGGCGTCAAGGCACCTGGCCGATGGATATTGCCGACGGCGAGCCTAAGCGCCGTCGAGCCGACGCGCGGGCTTCTTTTGGCGGCCCACTGGACCAGCGCGCCGACGACGCGCAGCACCAGGAAAGCGA